>DQVB01000149.1 GCA_015661985.1 Planctomycetota bacterium
CGACGGCCGGGACGCGGCTGGGCATGGCCGCTCGCCGGGCCGTGGCGGCGCGCGGGTACTTTGACATCCGCGTGGTCTGCCGCGGCCCATTCCAACGCCCGCCCCGCTCTTGTTTCCTGGACGGCCTGCAAGTGGCCACCGGCGCCACTTGGGGCAAACGGAACCTTCAGTGGACCGAGGCCGATCAGATCGTGGTGATCGCCGAGAACATGCGGAACGGGCGGCGGGTGGAGATCCGGCCGGCGCCGCAGCTGCTGCAGTTGCTCGAGTCGCTCGCCTCACCCCCCAGCGGCCCTGGCCGGGGGCACGACGAGGCCCAGCGGCTCAAGCTGGAGGCCATGGCGCGCCGGATTGCCTGGATGCCCGACGAGGAGCTTTTTGTGCAGTCTCCGGCCGGCGGGCGGGCCGAGCGCCAGCGGCAGGGCCGGGGGGAGCGGTAAAACGACCAGTTCCGCTGAGCAGCTGCCGGGGCGGTTCGTTTTTGCCCCTTTTCGGCGGGACTACAAACAGAGCAAAAGGGGGCACTCCAAAGAGAGCCACAGCTTGCTCGGCTCCCAGACTGTTGCCCGGCTTTGAACCATGCCCAGCTCCCCAAACGGTTTTCTCTGCCGCGATATCCCAAGCCGGGCTCTTTCGGAAGGCTGTGCCGCTCCGGTTGTTGTCCCCCGGCGACTCGGTCAGAGACCGGAGCCATCCGCGGGCTCACAGTCGGCGCCGGATCACCACGCGCCGCTCGGTGTTCAACCGGGGGACGTATTGGCTCAGGTCGGTCCAGCTTTCCAGCACGGCGTCCTGGTAGACGGCCGAGGCAGCCACGTAGGCCGATTCGCTATCGGTGCCGAAGGCCATGCGGCGCAGCTGGGTGGTCGAGTCGAGCAGTTCGATGACGTCGGTCACCACCAGGTGCTCGTCGTCGGGGAATTCGAAGGTTCTCGTCAGGCGCAGCGGGGCCAGCCTGCGGCCGGTGATCAGGCGGTTCTGGAGGAAGCGGCGCACGGGTTGGCGGCACCAGCGGCCCCCGGCCCACATGGCGGTGTGAAGCAAGGACTGCTTCAACGGGGTGGCCGTTTCGAAACGGGTCCAATAGAGCGGCCCGCGAACGGTCAATGACGGTCGACCGGACGGGCCGGCACAGGTATCCACCTCCACGTCGCGGTGGCCGTCGTGCCATTGGGACACGGCCAGGCGTCCGTCGTCGGTCTCTACGATCAAGCCCGTGTCACTGGCGCGGCGTCCGTGGGGGCCGAAGTGTTTGAACACACCGCCTCGGGCTGCCGAAATGACGGTGTGGGTGGAGGCCGTGCGGCGGACGAAGATCCGGGCGTGGGAGAGGTAGCGCGCCAAGGAGCCCGCGGGGCGGGCGGGCGGGCGTGTGGGGGACCAATCCAGGTAGGCTTCGATCAGGTTGCCCAGCCGGTGGGCCACCATGCGGTCATCTTCGAAGACGGCCATGGTGCCTCCGGTCACACTGGCCAGGAACCCGTCGGCCAAGTCAGCCGCGTCGGGGTTGTCTGGGGCCAGCAGTTCCATGCCATGGGGGTAGAAATGGTACGTCCCCCGGCTGCCGTATTCACCGCCGTAGCTGTGGTCCGGATGGAGGAACAGGCGGGCGAACTGGAGGGCCCGTCCGAGCGGCTCGACCAGCTGTCCGTCGCCGGTAGCCTTCCAGTATTTGGCCAGGCAGTCGATGGTGATCGTCTGGTATCCCGGGTCCGCCCCGCCGTACTCTTCGAACCAGCCTTCGGGGTCCTGCCAGCCGAGAACGTACTGGATACGCGATCGGGCCGCCCCGCGGAAGTGGGGATCACCCGTGATCTGGGCCACGCGCAGCAACCCCAGCGCGGCCATGGCATGGTGGTTGGCCAGATGGCCGGACTCGTCATGGTCGATGATCCAACGGGCCCGCCGGCGGAACCAGGCTACCAGTTCCGGATCGTCGAGCCCCAGCAGCTGGTAGGCTCGCGCAGCGGCCTGGAGCGAAAACACAGCAGCCCCCAAAGCCCGCTCGAACGGATAGTAGTCGTCGCAGGAGCCATCGGGATGGCTGGACCGAGCGGCGAAGCGGATGCCGGCGGCCGCCAGCTCGCGGACCCTGGGATTGCCGTACCAGCGGTTGTCCGGCAGCGGGGTGGCATAGACCAGCGCCAAGGGCAACACGCCTTCCTGGTACATCTCCGAAGCAAAGGCGGCCGTGCGATAGTGCCAGTACTGGCGGTCCAGACAGCCGTAGGTTGGCCGGTACGGGTTGCGATCGATGGCGCCCAAAAGCCGCGGGATGTGCCGAAGGGCCAAACGCAGGTAGCGCCGGCGGGCCAATCCGTCACGCCCCGTCGCCACGGTACGCAGGCCGCCATTGGAGGCCGGAGCCACGGGTGGCGCTACATAGCACGTCCCCGGGACGAAATACTCCCGGCCCCCCACCAGGCCTTGCAGTCTGGTATCACTGGACATGAACCGCTCCTCAACGACGATGGTGAGCCACGATCACTTCGGCCAGTAGCCCGAACATGCAGGTCAGGAAGCCGGCCGTCAGTATGACCACGTCCGATTCCTGCATGCTGCCGGTGATCCGCCAGCTGAGGAAGCTCTTCAGTACGCCGCCGGCAATCACCACGCCGGCCAAAGGCAGGAACACCTTCAGCGGCCGGAAATACAAGACCATCCGCAGGACCGTGGCCAAGTACGAGAGGCTGTCCTGCACCGGCCGGAACTTGCTCCGGCCGATCCGCGGACGGTACTGGATGGGCACGTACTTGACCGCATGCCCGTTGGTCAAGAACGCCAACGTCATGGTCGTTACACAGCTGAACCCGTCGGGCACGACCCAGAGCCAATCCAGCATGACATCCCGCTTGAACGCCTTCAGGCCCGTGTTGAGATCAGGGATGTGGTGGCCGGTGAGATAGCAGGCCAGTTTGCGGATGAACCATTTGGCCGGCCGACGAAGCCACGGCCATGAGCCTTGTTCGCTGGTCCGAGCCCCATTGACCTGGTCGTAGGCCGGAAAGTGCTGCAACAGGCTCGGGATCGCCTCGGCCGGATACGTCCCGTCGGCGTCCAACATGACCACGATCTGGCCCCGCGCTTGGCGGATGCCCACTTTGCGGGCCGCACCGGCACCGCGCCGCTGGGGACATCGGATGATCCGCACCGGACAGTCCCAACAGGAGTGGGCGAACTGCTCGGCCAGTTCGCCCGTCCCATCGGTCGAACCGTCGTCCACCACCAGGATCTCGTACTCCACCGGCTCCTGAGACAGCACGCTGACCAACTCAGCCAGTACCTGCTGGATCGCCCGGCGCTCGTTGTACGCTGGCAGCACCACCGACAGCTGGCATGGGCTGCCCACCTCCAGGGCAGGTTCTGCCGCAATTTGCCTTTGCCAACCCTCCATGGCATGGCCCGATCACAAGGTGTGAAGTAGCCCATCAGCGACTGCCGACCGCCTGGAGCGGCCGAGCCCGCCGCGGGGGAAAGGCACCTTATACCACAGGGCGACCGGAACCACCAACGCCAGTCACGCAGCTGCCATGTTCAACTGGCCAGCCCTCCGGGAAGCCGGCCGGCCAGCAGCCGGGCACTTGGCGCATCACCCGACGCGGCAGCCCCAGTTCGGTGTTGCATCGGGACAAGACCGTCGAGCAGCGGAACGCGCGGTGGCCAACGGTCCGGCTGGCGCCGCCCCTGATTGTTGGGCCCACCGGGGCTATCCGTCTTCGCCATCTTGCCCGGGTTACGTGGATTGAGCAGCCTGGCCGGCGCTTGGTACGGCCGGGGGCGGCGTGTGCTCGAGCGGTTCGCGGCTGTAGAAGCGTTTGATGAAGTGGCGATGCCAGCGGCTCGGACAATGGGGTTCCCACCCCCATCGGGCCATGATCTTGGCGGAGATGCGGCGGTTGGCCACGTCGCACAGCAGGGCATCGACGCCTTTCAGGCGGGCGATGTATTCCAGGGCTTCCAAGGCTCGGCGGACGGTGGCCCAGCGAGTACCCTGGCCGGAAAGGATGTACGGCACGGCCAGGAACTGGGGAAACCGCCGCGGCTGGTTGTAGTAGATCCGGCAGCGGTCCGCCGGCCAGTAGCGATGGTAGCACCATCCGGCGAGGCGGAGCTCGGGCGGCAAGGGCCACATGGGTATGGGGCGCAGCACCACTCGGCGAAGCCGGCCATCGGCCGCGTCGATCACCCCGTATCTATGGCGGCGGAGCAGTTCGGGGGCGGCCTGCCAATTCCTCACGGTCTGAAAAATCGTCATTTCACGCGTCTTCGGTCCCCTGATGAGGTGGCCCCAGCAAGTATAGCCCGAGTTCTCGAGCGGATCGGACGGGAAGGACTACCTCGGCCAGGGTGAGCTATAGTTGCGTGGAATGCTGCGCCGGGCGGCATGGGGCGGGACCGTGCCGCGCCGGGCGGCATGGCTGTCACAGTTGAGGTATCCGGGCGATGAGCGGGAACCGATGGGGCCGTGAAAAACGAAGCGCCTTTCGTTTCCCCGTGCCGGCGGTTCGCCAGAAGGCCACCCTGCATGTCGGGTCGCGGGGCTACGAGGGGCGGTTGGTGAACGAGTCGGCCGGTGGGTTTGCCTTTTGCTCGGTGGAGCGACCCGAGGTGGAACCGGGGGCCACCGTCACGGTGGAGTCGGTGGCGGGCAGGTCATCGGCGCGGGTGGTTTACGTGCGCCGAGACCGCGCGCCGCTGCTGGAAGCGATCCGAGACGCGCCGGGCGCGTCACGGTGGTGGTTGGTGGGCTTGGAGCGGATCGCCGACCTGCCGGACGAGAATCAGATCCCGCGGGCCGGGTTGTGGTCTCGACTCCCCTGGGCGACATGGCAGATCGTCAGTCCCGGGACGGTCCTGAGCGGCGTGATCCTGGCGGCCTTGTGTGTAGCGGTTCCCTGGGCGCTCATGGCCTTGGCCACGAAGCTGGATCACCGGGACCTGCGCAGTTCAAAGCTGCTCGACGGCCCGCTGCCCGGTCTGGGCCGCGGAAGTGGATCCCGCAGCAGTCAAGCGGCCACGGCGCCCAGGCGGCCTGCTCAGCGGGCCATTGGGGAGCGTCCGTCCACCCTGTCGGTGGTGGGCCGCCAGCTGGATCGACTCCACGTGTTCTCAACTCCCGGGGTCTTTCTGTCGACCGAGATGGCCGATCGGCTCTCCTTGAGCCCGCAACAGCAGCGGGAGATCCGCCGTCTGGTGGAAGCAAGCAGGCTCTTCCGGCAGGTCGGAGACCATTGGGAACTGGTGTTTCCCCGGCGGGACACGGCATTGGTCCGTGAACGCTTGGCCCAGCTGGAGGAGCAAGCTTTGGCGGTTCTCACCGACCAACAGCGCGCTTTGTTTGATTCGCTCCGCGCAGCGCGGGAATCCGCCGAGACCGGCCCTCGATGACAAGAGCCAACCGGTCGTTCTCAAAGAACGCTGCCGGCGGTGCCCTTTCCCTCCGTGCGATTTCGTCTGCCGAGACAAGCAAAGGCGACCTGCGCCCCCTGCGCCGTTCGGGAACGACGAGCCGGGTGACGGTGGGCAGCTGAAAAGCTCGGTCTCGACACAGTTTCTGGAGGTTGGCAAGGAGCCCATGTTTGCTGCGCCCCGCCATTGCCCGCCGCCGCCCAGCGGTGTCGGTTCCTTGATCGAGCTTTGAGATGCTCCGGCTCGCCCGTGCGCAGTTTGGCCCTCCAGAGCCGAGAATCCGCCGTTTCGTCGATTGCTTCCTGTACCCGGCTCAGGAGGGCCAGGCTACTGCGCCCGCCGCGCCATAGCCCGGCTTGCCGCTTCATGCAACGGCTCGGCGCCCGCCGCGCGCGACGAGACCGTGAGGCCCCCCCTGCCTGGTCAACCCCGGGTTTTCACCTTCTCTGGGGTCACGGTTGGCGGCTGAGGGTGAAGATGGGCAACAGCAGGGCCAGTCCGATGCCACCGACCACAACGCCCATCAGGGCGATCATCATCGGCTCCAGGAGGCTGGTGGCCGTCTTGATGGCCGTGTCCACTTCCTGATCGTAGTGGTTGCTCACGCGCTGGAGCACCGAACCCAGCCGTCCGGCCTGTTCCCCAGCGGCGATCATTTGGACCAGCGTGCGCGGAAACAGAGGGCTTTGGGCCAGTACGTTGCCGATCTGTTGGCCCGCTGTGACCTCTTCGCGCACCTGCTCCCAAAGCGCTTCGTAGTGGACGTTGCCGGCCACTTCGCCGCAGAGCTTGATCGCTTCCAAGGTGGGCACGCCATTCTGGAGCATGGTGCCCAGGGTGCGGATGCTGCGGCTGATGGCCACCTTGCGGAAGAGGGGCCCGAGGACGGGGAGGTTGATCTTGAGCCGGTCGATCCACGCTCGGCCGGCACGAAAGCGCCGGGCCACGAGAAACCCGACCACAGCGGCCACGATGGCCGCCAGCCAGAGGTACCAGTAGCTGATCAGCGCCGTGGAGACGGCCATGACGAAGCGTGTGGCCGCGGGCAGCTGGGTGCCCTTGGCCTTGAACAGCGGCATGAATTTCGGCAGGATGTAGGTGAGGAGGAAAACGGTGACGGCCACCGCCAGTGCCATCATCACGGTGGGGTAGGCCATGGCCGATCGCACCTTGGCCCGGGTCTCCGCCTCCTTGCGCAGGTAGGTGGCGATGCGTTCGAGCATGGAGCCGAGCGAGCCGGTGGCTTCGCTGGCCCGTACCAGCGAAACGTACGTCTTGTCGAAGAGTTTGGGATAGCGGCCCAAGGCGGCCGAGAAATCCTCTCCGGCCTCGACGGACTGTTTCAAATCGACCAGGACCTTCCTGAGCTGCGGCCTGTGCTCTTGTTCGATGATGCCGGCCAGGGCTTCGGAGAGCGTGATGCCCGTGTCGAGCATAACGGCCAGCTGGCTGGTCAGATAGACCACGTCGCTGCGGCTGACGCGCCCGCCCAGGGAGCCGCCGAGGCCTTCTTCTTCCAGCTTGAGGATGCGGAACCCGTCGCGCCGAAGCTGTTGAGTGGCGTCCTCCAGGCTGGCCGCCTGGACGGTCCCCTGGTAGGTGTGCCCCATCGGGTCGCGCACTCGGTACTGGTAACTGCTCATGGCCGTTTTCCGTTTGCGTCTGGCAAGACCTTTCCCCCGGCGCCCGGCGCCGTCCGCTCGAGCTCTCCGCCCTCCGCTCTCTGCTTTTCCTACTGTGACATCAGGTGCAGGTCGCCGGCGATATGCAGGACTTCTTCCACGGTGGTGATCCCTTCCTTGATTTTCCGGAAACCATCGTCGCGCAGGGGAAGCATGCCAGCGGCCAGGGCGATGCGGCGCAGCTCCCACACGTCGCGATTGGCCACGATGGCATCGCGCAGTTCGTCGTGGACGGCCAGCAGTTCATGGATCCCGATGCGCCCGCGGTACCCCGTGTTGCGGCAGCTGCGGCAGCCGACGCCCTTGTAGAAGGCCGGCAGCTCGTAGCCCATCCGCTGGAGAGCCTTGCGCAGGGTGCGGGGCGGCTGGTACGTCTGGCGGCATTTGCTGCAGATGCGGCGCACCAGGCGCTGGGCCAGCACGACATTCAGCGCGGCGCCGATCAAGTACGGCTCCACACCCATATTGACCAGGCGGGTGATAGCCGAGCAGGCGTCGTTGGTATGGAGGGTGCTGAAAACGAGGTGCCCGGTCAGGGCCGCCTGGATGGCCGTGCGCGCAGTCTCTTCATCACGGATCTCGCCCACCATGATCACGTCGGGATCCTGGCGCAGCAGTGTACGCAGGGCCTTGGAAAAGGTCAGGCCGATCTTCTCCTGCACCTGGAATTGGTTGACCAGGGGCAGGTGGTATTCGATGGGGTCCTCCACGGTGCAGATGTTGTTTTCCATGGAGCTGATTTCGGCGATGGCGGCGTAAAGGGTTGTTGATTTGCCGCTGCCGGTGGGTCCGGTGACCAGGATGATGCCGTTGGGGGCGCGGATGTTACGGCGGAACTGGGCCAACGTCTGTTCGGCGAAGCCCAGCTCTTCCAGGTTCAGCGATACGCGGCGGGTATCGAGGACACGGATCACGGTCTTTTCGCCGCGCGCTGTGGGGAACGTACTGACGCGGAGGTCGATCTTGCGCCCTTCGAGCATGACGTGGACCCGCCCGTCCTGGGGCAAGCGGCGTTCGGCGATGTCCATGGAGGCCATGATCTTGATGCGGCTGGTTACGGCCGCCTGCAGGTGTTTCGGTACCTCAAGGGCCTTGTGCAGCTTGCCGTCGATGCGGTAGCGCACGCGCAGGCACCGCTCGGCCGCTTCGATGTGGATGTCGCTGGCGCCGTCCCTGACGGCGTTATAGATAATGTAGTTGACCAGCCGGATCACCGGTGATCGGCCGGCGATCTCCTCCACGTCACCGATATCCTCGATGGCCTCCTCGATGAGCGTCACGTCGGCGTTCTGGGAGTCGTCGATGATATCGTCGATGACGAACACCTTGGAGTTGGGCAGCGAGCTGATGATCCGCCGGATGTCGCGGCTGGTGGCGGCCACGATCTGGACCTGGTGGCCGGTGAGGCTGGCGATCTCGTCGACCAGGAACAAGTTCGACGGTTCGGAGACGGCCACCGTCAGCTTGTCGCGCACCAGGAAGAGGGGAAGCACCAGGTTCTCTTCGATGAACTGCCGGGGCAGCACGTCGACGATGGCCGGGTCGTAGAGCCGTGCCTCCAGCTTGGCGTGAGGCACCCCGTATTCGCTGGCCAGACACTCGACGATCTGGTCTTCGGTGCAGTAGTTGCCGTCGACGAGCACTTCGCCCAGCAGGCGTTGTCGGCCACCCTGGCACTGTTCCTCCAGGGCCTCGTGGAGTTGCTCGGCGGAGATATAGCCCTTCTCGACCAGCAGGTCGCCCAGGCGCTGTGGGGAAGCCGTGGTGCTCATCGTACGGGGTCACACACTATTGGAAACTCTTGACCGCCTCGATCACGCTGGAAAACACTTCCAGCTGGCGATCCAAACGGGTGATCTCCAGGATCTTGCGGTTGGTGGGATTGCTGGTGGCGATCCGCATCTGGCCGCCCTTCTGGCGAAGCTGGTCCTGGGCGTCCAGCAGAGCGGTCAGGCCCGCGCTGTCGATCAGCTCTGTGCCATCCAAGTCGAAGACGATTCTCCGTCGCCGGCGCGAACTGAGGTATGCCGACAGCTGGCCGGCCAGTTCCGCTCCCAATTCGTCCGGGGCGTGGACGACCATCACATCGCCGAAGACCTCCGTGGTCAAGTTCATGGCACGGTCCGCTCCAGGGGTTGATCAGGTGCCGCCGGTAGCGACGATCCCGGCGAAGTGGAATGCACCGGCCCGACCAGCTGTTCCACCTGCCTGAGCAGTTCCCGGGGGCTGAAGGGCTTGGACATGACGGCCCCTACCCGCCATCGCTGGGTCAGCTCCTCGGGGCTCATTTCGAATCCCCTGGCCGTAAGCATCACCACGGGTACGTGCCGCGTGGGGGCGTGCTGGCGCATCCGCTGGATCAGTTCGATGCCGTCCAGCCGAGGCATCTGGTAGTCGGTTACCACGATGTCCGGCGGCTGGCTCTGGATCTTTTCCCACGCCTCCTGGCCGTCGCCGGCCACCTCGACCTCCCAACCGGCTCGGCGCAGTTTGAACTCCGCAGCCCGCAGGATGTGAACCTCATCGTCGCAAATCAGGACACGGTGGGCCATGGCAAACTCTCCTCCGGAATGGCTCGAATCATGTGCCGGGGTTGTGGCTCTTGGGCAGGGTCACGGCAAAGGTGCTCCCCTGGCCAGGCACACTGTGGACGGTCAGCCTCCCGCCATGTACGTCTTCCACGATGTGCCGAGCCAGCGGCAGGCCCAGCCCGGTGCCGGAGGCCATCCGGTGGTTTTTCTGAACGCGGTAGAACTTGTCGAAGATGCGCCGACAGTCCTCCGGGTCGAGCCCCACCCCGGTGTCCTCGATCTCAAAAACCACATGGTCATCGGCCAACCGGCTGCGGATGGTTACTCGCCCCCCCTCCGGCGTGTACTTGATGGCGTTGGACAACAGGTTGATGGCCGCCTGGAGCAACATGTCGCGGTCGGCGTGCACGCCCAAGTACAGGGGACTGAGTTGGACGTCCAAATGGATCGATTTGGCGTCCGCGGCGGGCTGGACTACCCGCACGCCTTCCTCCAACACTTCGTTGAGTGAACCGTTTTTCTTGTTCACTTCGACGACCCCGGCCTCGATGCGGGCCAGGCACAGCAGGTTGTCGATGAGCCGCTGGAGCCGGTCCGCTTGGCCGTCGATCACCCGCAGGAACTCTTCGCGCGTTTGTTCCTCTTCGGCTTCGCCCTCGGCCAGCAGTTCAACGTAGGCCTTGATCCCGGCCAGCGGCGTTTTCATTTCGTGACTGACGGCCGATACGAATTCGGCGTTCCGCTTCCGCAGCTCCTGTTCGCGACCGATGTCGCGCAGGACGGCCACGGCGCCGCCGCGACCTGGACCGGCCGGCGGCTGTTCGCCCGTGCTGGCCTCCAGTGGGCCGCAGTGCACGCGGTACGAACGGACCGTGCCCGACGGATCGGCCACTTGGACCTCGTTGGAGCGGCCGGCGGGCAACGTGCCCTGACTGCTGTCGATGAGCAGATCGATCAGCTCCTGGCAGCGACTCAAGCGCTGCAAGGGGCGCTGCTCCGTGGCCGCCGGGTCCAGGTCGAGCAGCTGGCGGGCGGCACGGTTGGCCATGGCCACTTGCCCCGCGCCGTCCACGGCCAACACGGGATCGGAGATGGCTTCCAGCACAGCACGGGCGCGGGCCACCTCCTGGCTGGCCCGCCGCAAGCGGGCCTCCAGGGCCGCCCGCCGCTGGTGGGACTCCTGGAGCTGCTCGCCCAAAGCCGCCAGCGCCTGGCGGAGCCGTTCGGCCAACGGCCGCCATGGGCTGGACGGAGGCAACGGCGGAAGGTCGGCCAGCGCGGTGGGCTGACCCAGCTGGCGCAGGTCCAGGGAGACGAGGGCATCCAAATGGTGCTCCACAGCACGCCGGTCCCGGGAGGACAGATGACGCCAAAGGGCCAGCGATCCGGCGGCCACCAGGAGCCCGCATCCGACCATGAGCCATCGCCACGGCCAAGCGGCGTGCCCGGCCACAAGCATGGCCATGTCGGCTGCGACCCACGAGCCAGCCAAGACGAATCCAGCGGCTGCCAGCAGTCGAGCGGTCCTCACAGGGTGCCTCTTCACTGGAGCGACAACGGCCCCGCCCCGCGCGCGCCGGCTGCGCCCATCGAGCGTCACGGGGGACTCACCTTGCCGGTGCCCCGGGCATCCGGCACAGTGGGAGCCATCGGGCAAGGGGAAGACCGGCCTCCGCAGGCAGCCCTCCGAGGGTCATCTGCGGGACGGCTGGCCGGCCGGGGCGTACCTGGGGTCCATGGCAGCGGCCCGACGAAAATGGCGACCCGCCTCCTCCGCCTGGCCCAGCTTCTCCAAGGTGCACCCCAATAAAAAGTAGGTCAGCCCGTGGGCACTGTCCAAAGAAAGTGCCTGCTGCAAAGCCTCTTGCGCCAACCCGTACTCCCCCAACCGATAATGGGCCGCGCCCAGAACGCGGTACAGGGCCGCCTCTTCGGGCGCCAGTCGTACCGCGGCCGAGGCCACCTCCACCGCTACCTCCGCACAGCCGTGCCGCAGCGCCGCCACGGCTGCGGAGATCGGAATCTGCGGATCATCCGGTTTGCCCTGGATCGCTTCTCAGAAATCCTCCAGCGCCGCCTCCGGCGCGCCCC
>DQVB01000431.1 GCA_015661985.1 Planctomycetota bacterium
ATTGTCAGCTTTGGCTATTTGCAGCGCGAGATCAAGACGATGCTCATCCTCGCTCGAAAACGAAACGAGCAGATCGTAATCGGTGACGACATCGTCGTCACGGTGGTCGCGATCCGCGGTGGCAATGTGCGTCTGGGCATCGAGGCCCCGCCCAACGTCACGGTACATCGCAAAGAGGTCTACGAAGCGATCCGCAAAGGGCTAAAGGGCAAAAGCGCGGAGCAGCCGCCGACCCAGTCGACCAACCCGCCCGAAAGCACCGTCTCCCCAGGCGAGGATTGACCTCTGCAGCCGGCCGCGGGCAGTATGCCTGAGGTCACCGATTTTGGTAGCGCTTTTTCCGAGGCCAGATCGGTCTGGCCTCTGCTCTCTGGTCGGCTATCCCGCATTATTCATGACCTCGTAGGCCGCAGCGAGCAACCACAGCCTCTGCCGGAACTTCGGTCGCTCGGCCAAGGAGCAAACTGAAGCACCGTGTATGCCCCGTGGAATCGCCTTTGCGCTGCTCCGGCAACACCGTGCGCGACCTTGTTCCGGCCCACGTGAATAATCCGGGCTATCCGGCCGAGCGGCCATCAGACCCTATCACCGGTCGAGAAGACGGATGCGGGTGACGTGGTACTCGGGGGCAAAACCGCCTTTGTCCGCGTTGCTCCTGCCGACCTGCCCTTGTACTTCCACGTAATCGCCGCGCTGGTAGCCTGAGAGCAAATCGGTCTTTTCCAAGATGACGCTTCCGCCGAACCGATCGGTCTGGCCGTCGATCGGAATGTATCGCAGTTTCCAGCGGCGATCGATCTGCGAGTACTCAAGCCGCCCCCTCAGCCACTTGTACTCCGGGTCGTACCCGTAGTGGCTGGCTGGCGCGAAGCCCTCATCGCTGGACTCGGTGGCCACAGCTCGTTTGACCGCTTCCTGCCCGCCGCTTTCTGTCCCTGAGACCAATCGCACGGCGGCGGCCTTGGGCGACCGCCCGGCGGGAGTCGGGCTGCGCGAAGCTCCCGCACGGTACTCAGGCAGCTCGGTGATGTCGATGAGCCGGCCCCCTGAGTCAGGCCGCCGGGGCGCTCGGGTGGGCATGCGCTTCGTCATCGGTGTGTGCGTCCGAGACGAGGGCGCTGGACGGCGCGTCAGTGGTTGAATGGTGCGCACGACCGGGGACCGACCGGTCAGGCCACTTGGAGTGGATACCTCGAGGCTGGCCTCGTCCGAGGCCTGCCGAATTGCCGGGTTGCCCGTCACAACCCGCTGGGGGCGGGTGCTTCGCTGGTCAGGCCCCGGGGCACCCTCCGATGGTCGACTGGCTTGGGCCAATGCAGGTAGGGGCGCGGGCCGGCGGGCGGATTCAGGGATCGAGATCGTATCGCCCGGCTGGTGGGCCGCCAGCGTCTGGTCGGCGCTCTTGGGGTTCCATGCTGGCGCCGACTTTTCCGCTCCAACGCGGCTGCCCTGGAAGCGGAAAGTGCCGCCAGGCGGCGAGTACTGGCTGTCCGGGGATGGAGCCGCCGCCTGCCGAGTTTCCGAGTAATACGGATCGGCCTGGTTGAACCAGCCCGTCCTTGGAGCGGGAATCCGCTGGCGGCCGAGGAACGGGTCCACCAACCGATTAGGGTTGGATCCTTGGCATCCAGCCACAAAAATCACTACGGCCATGATCGCCGTCGGCCATCGCATCAGGCAGACTCCTTTCCACCCGCCGCCAGCAAAACGGTTCCGGCCTTCCCGAAAAAACACCCACGGGCTGGCGGAAGTTTTGGGATGAGCTCGAAAGCCCCGCACACCATAACCCGCTGCCCTGAACCTAGCCCTGTCGCTCGGGCCTCCGTAGATGACTCGCAGTACAAGACGCGGCCTCTCCACGGCCATCCAACCGAGCGGCAAGCCCTGGCCCAAGGCTGGGGATCCGGACACAGAGGCGCGTAGGGTAGCGTTTTCCGCAGCTGTGTCCAGGCCGATTCTGGGCATCTCGATTCGAAAACGTTACCAGATTTTTGCCTTGGAGGCCTCTTTCTGGTATAGTGATATCCTGAAGGGGGACGGTCTTGTCCGGCCTGGCCGGCGGTACCGACGGAATAGTCCGCCGTCTACGAGGAGATATAAAGAGAGGGGCAGGCCAGCGCGGAAACCTTTGCTCGAAGGGAGTGCCCGAGATGAGAAGAGGCACCTGTCTTGTTGCGGGGCTGGCGGCGATCGTAGCTGCTTCATCAGGTCTCTGGGCCCAGCAGGCGGCGCCGCGAGTGGACGACGCGTGGCATGTGGGGAAAGTAGCCAAGCTTAGTGAGGCTAGGGAGAGCTCAGACGCTGCGGCCGCAGGCCCGCTTAAGTACTTGCACATTCAGCTGCGATTGCCGCGGGATGGCAGGGCGCTTGCACTCCACAAGTTCCGAGTCGTGGATGAGAAGGGCAAGGAGGTAGGCGAACTCTGGGGGTTCAATGCTAAGCGGTCCCTGTTGGTATTCGAGCACCCTGAAAAGTGGGGTAGCTTGGTGGGCCTGTATCTGGCCGGCCCGGACCATCGCGAGCCACTGTTTGTGGTGCGGCGGCCTCAAGTGGGTACAACGCCCCGGGATGCCCCTCGATCGATAGCGCACGAACGCCCGCCGAAGGTAGCCCAGCAACGCGACGTGCGTATCCAGAGCGATACGGCCGTGGTGCCGAGGGTTCCTCGGGTTGTGGAGACGCGTCCCCGGGTGGTCGTGGGCGGCCGAACCGCTGTGGACGGGGTGGACCGTATCGTGAGGCCGGGGGCGGTGGTCGTGGATCAGGCCCCGGAACGGGTCGTGGTCGAGCGCGGTGGGGTCGTGGTCGAGCGCGGTGGGGTCGTGGTCGAGCGCGGTGGGGTAGCGGTCGACCGCGGAGCTGAGCGGGTGGTCGTGGACGGGGGCGAGGGGGTGGTTTCCGGAGGCGGGCGGACAGTGATCGTGGTACCCGATGCTGCGGGAGGCGCGGCCGAGGTGTCTGGGGCGGAGCCCGCGTCGGCGTCCTCTGGCCCTGCTGCGGGGCCGGGTGGCGCGTCGACTGCCGCTGGCGGCGATGATCTCGCTGTGGACGAAGGTGCTGACGAAGCGCCTGGCCTGGGTCCCGGACCTGGGGAAGGACCAGCTTTGGGCGAGGGTCCTGGCCAAGGACCCGGGCCGGGGCAAGCTCCAGGCGCTGGGCCTGGGCCGGCCGAAGCGGC
>DQVB01000145.1 GCA_015661985.1 Planctomycetota bacterium
CATCATCGAGATACTTTGGGTCTTTCAGGAACCTCGCCAGGTCCTTGTGGTAGCGCTCGTAGTCCTCGGTCTCGAAGCGGTCGGCCAACACCTCTACGGGGTACAGGGAGATCGTCGTTCCGTTCTCGGCGAAATACTGCTTCTGAACGGCGTCGAGGATATAGTCGGTCAACCGGCGCCCGGTGTCGCTGACGCCGATGGTCCCGCCGCCCTGGCCGACGAGCGTTTGGACGACGACGAAGATCCCCTTCTTGGAAGCCCGGCTTTTGCCAAAAGCCGGGCTTCTTGCTTTCTTAGCGATGCCGTTTTCGTAGAACTGGTAGATCGATTCCCGCTTGCCTTTGCCCGCTTCGATTTCGGCTTGCCGGACGATCTCCCATGCATCCTTGTCGCCCAGTGCCAAGGCGCCGACAAACGAGAGCAGATGCGACTTGCCGGTGCCAAACTCAGCCTGAATCCACCAGCCTTGCCCGATTGCGTTCATCCGATCGGATGGGTCGTAAGGTGCCGCAAGGTGGCGAAGGACGTCGTTCAGCAGCGGGCGCACCGGGTCGATCAGGAACTCCCGCACGGTCTTCAGCTCGGCCTTCCGGTTCCTCTTGGCTTCGTCCGAACCGGCATCGGCCCAGATGTGGTGTTCGACGACGTAAACGTCGATGATCTCCTCGGGAACCGAGCATATCTGATCGAGTGGCTTTCGCTTGAACAACGGCGATGTGCTCATGTGTTCAACTCCCAAATATGGTCGTCAGGGACGATGTTGGCTGGCAGCGTGCGATGGAACTCGGGCGGCGCCTCGTGGAACAGCAGGATGTGTTGGCTGGTCCGCTCGCCCGGCAGAAGCAGCAGAATGTGCTTTCGATTCACGGCGCGTATTCGCAGTGGCTTGAGTTCAAGGTCATAGGTGAAGAGCAGTTCCATCTGTTTGAGCACGAGCAGCATGTTCTCGGCAAGATGTTCCGAGAGCAAAGCGTCGAGTTCCCGAGCGATGCGTTGGCTGACACTCCCGGGCAGCCTGGCCTCGTTTTGCACCATCCACTTCAGATCGTCGTCCGGGACTCGTTCAAGGATCGCCCGGTTCAGGTTGACCGGAGCGGGCAACTTCTCGCCGGACGGCCCACGAGCTTCGGGCATCGAGATTCGCTCGTACCGTGCGAGTCGTTCGTAGGTGCCCAGGACGACGTACAGATGCCGCCCCGTAGGCTGCTCGAGCTTCTCCCGCAATTTCGAGTTGATCTCGGAATCGGACAACTTCACGGCTGCGGCTCCTGATGCTCAGAAACTCTTCAGTTCAGAACCCCGGCTTTTTCCGAAAAGCCGGGGTTCTTCTCTGCAAGGGCCACAATGCGGTCCATCGCCTCGGCCAGCGAGAACCTGGTGGTGAATTGCCGGTGGCTGTCGATTTCACTCACCTTCGACAGCAGCCGGGCCTGCCTGAGCGAGTAAAGCTGCTCGACGATCCACGCCTGATCCCAAAGGAGCCACTTCTGCATCGGCCCCTGAAGCACCCTCTCGAACTTGTACATCCCCGGCTCGGGAAACTCCAGGTAAAGGATGTAGGCGAAGGCCGGGAGCGTGCCGAATCGTGGGCAAACGCTCAATGTCGTTCTGTTCGTCTTGCCAATCCCGAACTCTTCGTACGTGCGGAAGATGGCTGAGGTGATCTGTTTGGCGCTCTTCGACTCCGGGAGCATCTCAGCCACAAACTCCTTGACTTTGGTCCTTGGCACGCTGCCCTCGGCCAGGGACGGCCAAACCAACGATTCGGCGACTTGGGCCACGATCTTCTCCGTGCGGCATGTCAAGTAGAAAAGCACGTCGGGCAAAGCGGGCGTTCCCGCCGCCGACTGGGCGAACTTCGTGAGGTCGGTGTGCAGATGGTGGCCGGGGAAGTAGCGACCGATCAGAAAGTTGGCGGCACGGCGTCGGGTGGTGACAGCGTTGAACGGCAGCGTCTTAGCAAGGTGTTCTCGATAATCCTCGACATCGGAGAAGTTGGCGGCCTGCGGGATGACGGTCAGGGCCTGGGGAGCGAAGTCCTTGGCGTAGACCCGGAGGCCGAGGTCGGGGAAGCGAGGAATCTCGTGAGGCGGGCTCGAGGAAGGCCCTTCTTCGACTGCCTCGGCCTGTTCGATTTCCGAGAAGAGGGTCCGCTGCTGTTCGGCCGCAGCCGGTCTGGCAGAGGTTCGCTTGGCACTACGATTCGGACGTAAGCCGCTTTGCCCCGCTGTGCGCAGGGCTCCCGCCCCCGCGCCGCGTTCGACCGAAGGTCTCACGGTTCGACGCTCGCCAGGAGATCTCTGGTCGCTCGTTTCGGCGGGGTCGGGAGGCCCGCGCCGAGCATGCGTTACGTCTGAATCGCAGAGTTTGGCAAGCCTCAGCTTGGAATCCACCTGACGTTTGAGCCTCTCGATCTCGCCGACGATCTTCCTGCGGAGCCAGTCGCTCAGGGGCGCATCGGCCTTCTCGGCGGCAGCCCACATGGACGCCACCATCGCCGTCACGGCCTTCAGGTCGCGGCGGCTATCCTTGCCCTGATCATTCCCACAGCGAGGTCGATTTCTTGCCACTTGGGCTGCTCCTTCTGGAGTCTGTAAACCCAATGCCCGCCTTACCAGCAGACGGGTGGTTGGCTCGCTAGGCCAGAAATCCATGGTTGCCCAACTACCCTCTCGGGGGGTCTCCGGAGATCAGCTGAGGAAATAGTGATCTCTCATGTTGCCAATAAGTAATTTACCGTGCCAGAGCGGCAAGAGACATCCCCTCATGAGACCGTCTCCGTTCTTTTTGGGGGGCAAGACCATAATAAGCCGAGCCAGTCCACCCCCCTGCAGCACGTCGCCGGCCTACCGCGGCGCAACAACGCTGGACTCGATTGGCCGTCAGCAGTATGCCCCACTATGCCCCGGCCGCTTTGCGGCTGATTGCGATCACCGGCGGCAGAGAGGATCACCGACGGCTGGCGACGGTCTTTCGGCACACAGGTTCGTACGCGGGCGTGTTTTCAAGCCCCAAACTTACAGTTTGAGTTGCAGAGAAACATGTCAGGAAGCTTCCCACATGTGTTCATCTTGTGGGCCGGCTGCAATGCGCCGGCGGTGCCGCCGAGGCAGACCAGCTCAAGAATCACGTCGCCCTTCAAGGCTTGGCCGCAGGGATGTTCAATTTCTGCACGTCCTCTCCAGTCAGGGCCCGATCGAAGACAGCGATCTCGTCGAGCCGTCCTTCCCAGTTCGACTGGTTGTCGCTGCGGCCTCCGAAAAACAACTGGCCGAAGCCGGGTGGGAAATCAGCCTTGCTTGCCACGTCGATTTCCGGTTCCGGGTTCCCGTTCAAGTAGATCCGCACTCGGTCCCCGTCGCGGACGAAGACCAGGTGGTTCCAGGACCAGCGGGGGATGTCGGTCCGGCCCACGGCTGTCACCCCGTGGCCGGACGGTTTGCCATGGAGGAAGATGATTCGCCCGGGCTTGGTGGCCGTTCCGCCCAGCCCCACGTGATCGCCCCACGGCCCCAAACCGTGGTCGCGCTCACGGGAGAGGATCCAGCCGGTCGTTTCCCTGGCGTCGACGGGCATCCCGTTCCAGAGCCAGAGGGCGACCGAGTAGGAGGGGCCGAGGCCTTCCAAGTGGGTTCGCAGCCGGCCACCGGCGAAGTGGGCGGCCCGGTTGAGTTCTTCGCCGCTTGAGAAGAGGTCCGACCGGGGGCCTTCCAGGAAGAAGACCACTCCGGGTTCGTAGAAGCCGTCGTAATGGCTGCCCGAACAGTCCGAGGCCCGTGGCCCGGCCCACTCGTCCAAACGCCAATAGGCCAGGGGCCGGAGCCCCAGGATCGCTTCGACCGCCGGCCCTCGCGATTGCCGGTACACCCGGCGCGGCTTGCCGGAGACCTGTTCCAAAAGCTCCAGGGCCGTTTCGGTGATCTTCGGCTCGGCGGCGACCTCCAGGCCCGCCGAACGGGCTGGCCAAGTGTTATAGCCGCCCAGCACATGTTGCTCCGGCGGCGGGATGTACCCGTCGCCGCCATTGGCCAGTTCGATCACCATGGTGCCTGAGAGCGGGCTTTGCAGCTTGATCTTCAGCCCGGTCAACGCGTACGTTTCCGTGGGCGTGGTGGCGATACCGATCTGGCCGATCCGCAGCGCCTGCACCACCACCTTGGTCGACTGTCGCTCCTGGAGGAAGATCTGCTCCCGGGCGTAGACTTCCGCCGTGGTTTTCGGCGGCCGGTCTCCCATGGCCTCGACGATCCGCTGGGCCCACTCCAGTCGCTGTTTGTCCGGGACGCGGTATTTCAGCGGGATGCGGGCTTCGGCCATGGCCAGCGTGGCGTAGCGGTCATACTGGATCCCCCGGTATGCGGCCAGCGCAATGTCAGCAAGCCCGCGGCTGTACGTTTCCAGCGTGTAGTTGTTTTCTGGGGCGGAGGCCGGTTTCGTGTAATCGCGCCGCCAGATATCGCCGCTCGGGCCGTGAGACATGATCGCCACGAAGGGCCGGTCCTGCCGGTCGCCGCCTCCCAGGGCTTTCTCGATCATCCCGCAGAAGAGGCCAAAATAATCAGGGTTGACCGGCTGGACGCCGGAGAAGTAGTGCATCGAGAAGTTGGCCAACAGGGCGATGGGGCGGCCGTCGAGCGACTGGAAGGCGATAAGCGAAAGTTCCGGATCCTCGGGCCCCGATTCGCCCGTGACGTCGTCCCAGTTGCTCCCGGCGTGCATGTTGGCTCGCACCGTCGGATTGCCGAACGGGTCCTCGGCGATCCGATCGGGGCGGCGGATCCAGCGGCGAACGGCGGTATAGGCAGCCGCATCTGCCGACGCCCAGCCGACTTGGGCCGGCTCCAGGTTCGCTGCCGCGGCGGCGATGGCTTCGACCAGCTTGCCCCGCAGATACGGAACGTACGACGGGTCCGCATCGGTTCCCAAGGCCCCCGCCACGGACGGCGCGCTGTGCGTGTGGGTCACGGACATCAGCATGCGGTCCGGCCGGATGCCCGTACGCTGGGACGCAAGCTGCTTCACCTCGTCCAGGAAATCGCGCGGCATCATGCAGCTGTCCACCACCACGATGGCCACGCGCTGGCGACCGTCATCCAGCACCAAGGCGCGGGCGTAGATCGGCGAGGTAACTTTGTCGGCGCTGCGGCTGGTCATGCCGCCATTGATCAGTACGGGCAGTTCCACCGGCGACACATCCACGGCCGCCGCGCCAACTTTCAGTTCGGCCTGCGCGGCTGCTTGCACGAAGAACACCGAACCCAGGAAAGTCACAGCGATGGACCATTTCATGGCACTCTCCTTCAACCGTTTCAAGAATGTCGAATGCAGCAAACCGGCCCGAAGATCTCTCGGAGCCGTCAAGAACCAACGTGCGCACTTTGTAGGATGGACACTCCTGTCCGACAGTTCTTTGACGGGCCGGAAGGCCCGCCGTACCGGGGAAACTGCACAACTTGTTTCTTGACGCTTCCCCCGCATGGCGGATCCTCATCGGCGTCGCACCCAGCGTCCGGGCCCGGCCGCGACTGTAGTATAGCCCGGCCGGGCGCGGCGGGCCAGAATCGCACGGCCCGTCCGCTGAGGACCTTGGACACGGCCACTTCTGAACCTTGGCCCTCCAAGGCGGGCGCATTTGCCTTTGTAGCCGTCGCAAAACCCGGCTCGGGAGAGCCAGGCCACGATTGCTGCGTGCTGCCCGGATCGCGGCAACGCCTGGACTCGACGCCACGAATTGACCGACGACACGCGAAACGTTACCGTGATCGTGGCGGCCGGTTGGCGTCCTCTTGGCCGGTCGACATGCCGTCGATCCGTTTCACCGACTTTCGGATGGGATCACCGCGATGAGACGCTGGGTGTTGGGGTTGGGCCTGTGGTACGTGGCCATGGCTGGAACGCTGGAAACGGTGGGCAGCGCCGAGGTGGAAAAGGGACTCGCTCCCCGCCACGCCGGATCGGCCGCGGAGCGCGCCGATGGGGATGGGCTGCCGTGGCGCGCGGCGGCGGGGTCGGTGGTGATCACGCCCGAGGGGCCCATGTGGATGGGAGGATATGCTTCCCGCGACAAGCCTTCCGAGGGCACGGCCCAGGATCTTTATGCCAAGGTGCTTCTCGTGGAGGATCGCGGGGGCCGGCGGTTGGCCATCGTCACCTGCGATCTGCTGGCCGTCACGCCGCTTTTGCGCGGGCGTGTCGTTGAGCTGGTGGGCCAGCACGGAGGGCTGGATTCCGAGCACCTGCTGATGAACGCCTCGCACACACACTGCGGCCCGGAATTGCGCCCGCCGCAGGCGGCCAGGCGCGGACGGGGTAAAGCAGATGCTGAGCGGGCACGCCGCTACACTTTGGCCACCGCCGAGAAAATCGCCGCGATGATCGAACGAGCCATCGCGCGGCTCCAGCCAGCCCGGCTGATCTATAGCCACGCCCGCGCGGGCTTTGCCATGAACCGGCGTTTGCCTACGGACCGCGGCGTGATCAACAGCCCCAACCCGGACGGACCGGTCGACCACGACGTCCCCGTGCTCCAGGTCCGTGACTCCAAGGGCAAACTCATCGCCGTGCTTTTCGGATACGCCTGCCACAACACGACCATCGGTTTTTTCAAGTTTTGCGGCGATTACGCCGGCTACGCCCAACAGTACGTCGAGCAGGCCCATCTGGGGGCGACGGCACTGTTCCTGGCCGGATGCGGAGGCGATCAAAACCCTTATCCCAGAGGCACTTTGGAACATGCCCAACAGCATGGCCGGGCGTTGGCCAACGCTGTCGAGACGGCGCTTCTGACGCGGCGGGCCCGTGACGTCTGTGGGCCTCTACGGGTGGCCATGGGCGATGTGATGCTGAAGTTTGCCCCGCCACCCTCGCGCGAAGAGCTCCAGCGCCGCTTGGCTTCGGCAAACCGGTACGAACGCAGCCATGCCCAGAGGCTGTTGGCACAACTCGACCGCGATGGCGCCATCCGGACCGAATACGCTTTCCCCCTTCAAGTGGCCCGCTTCGGGGACGACCTGATGTTGATTGCCCTGTGCGGCGAGGCCGTGGTGGATTACGCCTTGCGGTTCAAACGCGAGCTGCGTCCCGGTGTTTCCTCCACGATCGATGGCTCGCCGGTCGTCTGGGTGGCGGGCTATTCGAACCATGTGTTCGGCTATCTGCCCAGCCTGCGGGTGCTGCGCGAAGGCGGGTATGAAGGGGCGCGAGCCATGCTCTATACCGATTATCCCGGACCTTTTGAGGCCAGCGTCGAGGATCGGGTGGTGGCCAAGGTGCGAGAGCTGGTGGAACGTGTCAGCCAGCCGCCGGCGCCGTCCGGCCGTCGCACAGGTATCCATATCACCGTGCGCGTGGAGCTGGGCCGCGACCTGGGTCAAAACTTCGGTACCCTGTTCGAGGGCCGCGACGACATGGGACGGCTCCGGTTGGGGGCGGGGTTCCTGGGAGTGTACAACACGCGATACCGCGGGGACCGCTATAAGGTGCACTTCTTCGTCCGGTCCCTTGGCGACCACCAGTTGGTGCGCGAGCGCTTGCCGCGGGCCACAGCCGACAGCGGCATCTATCTCTACGGGCTGGGCGGGGACGTTTACGCAGAGAGCTACGGCCGCGACGCCCTGCCGCGGCGCTGGTCGCCCGCTGAAGGGAGGTGGGTCGAAGTGCCGCCCGCGGAGCGCAGCGACCCCGGCGCGACCATCGTGCGCGGCAAGAGGTTGTGCCTCAGGGACAGCCGTATCGTGTACAACGACCGCGTGATCCTGGACCGACCGGCCCGGGGAAGTTACACGGGCCTCTACTACGGCCAAGGGTTTCTGTTCTTCTATCATCGCTTCCGCCCGGACACGGCGAGCGGCAAGGACCAGAGCCGCTCCCGTTCCTCGACGGCGAGGGATGATGGCGCCGCTTCCGGCGAGCCCTCGAGTTTCAATCGCATCTACGCCGTGCCATGGGACGCCTACGAGGCGACCACGGTGGACCTGTCTCGAGCCGAAGTGCTGGAGCCCGAATTCGTCCGGGAGTTTCCCTACGGCTACGGACAACTGGGAAGCGAAGTGCTCAACTGCTCGAATGTCGGCGGCCTGTACGCCTTTGACGTGAAAAAGCGACGGTGGCGAGTCGTGGTCCGTCCTTTGGACAAAGTGAGCTACCAGATCTATTCGATGATCAACTATTACGACCGCCTGCTCATGGGGCACTACCCGACGGGCGTTCTGTTGCAATACGACGGACAGCAGGTGGCGACGCTCACCGGTTGGCCCCCTGTACCCGAAGGGGTATCGCCTCGAGCTCGGGAAGCGCAAACCACGACCATCTACGGCGGTCAGCTCTTCGTCGGGGTGTGGCCTTGGGCGGAGCTGTGGCGATTGGACCCGGACGATTCGCGATGGCTTTTCGTGGGACGGATGTTCTCCCACCCAGCTGTAACGGACAAGACGGTCCATCCCTACGAGTCGCTGCCGAAAGAGATCGGCATCGAGGGCGGCAGTTTTGGCCAGCGGGTCACGTCTTTGGTTCCCTACGAAGACGCATTGCTGGTGGGCACGTCGTCGAAACGGGCGGGCGAGTGGAACGAACAGGCTGCTCGTCTCTTCTCCCCGGATGAGCGCGACCAGTACGGGGCGATCTACCGGCTCACCCAGCCCGCCAACCTGGCCGCCACGATCCGCTGGACCGAAGGCCCGACAACACTTCGGTTTGTGGCCAAATGCGGCCGAATGGCCGTCTACCAGGACGGAGAGGAACTGGTCGGGAAACAGCTCGACGCGAATCTCCTGGAGGAGTTTCCTGAAACCCGTTTGACCTTCGGGCGCGGCCTGTTTGGGCCGTTTACGGGCAAAGTCATTCCCCCGGCGGACTGACAGATCGACTGACCCTGGATCCGCAGAGGAGCAATGCGATGCTGAACCGACTCTCGTGGCCTTTGGGAATCTTCGTACCACTTCCGCTGCTCGCTGGTTTGCTGATCGCCGTGGCGGGCGCCGGCGAGCGGTTGGACCGGGAGAACCTGTTGATCTACCGGGATGGGCAAGGGCGAATCCTGCCCGTCCGATCGGTCGCCGACTGGCAGAAACGGCGTTCCGAGATCCTGGCGGGCATGCAGCAGGTCATGGGGCCGCTGCCGGGCGACGAAAAACGTTGCGCCCTGGACGTCCAGGTCCAAGAGGAGGTCGATTGCGGCTCCTACGTGCGCCGCCTGATCACTTATGCTTCGGAACCCGGCGGGCGGGTGCCCGCCTACCTGCTCATTCCCAAACAGGCATTGGCTGGAAAAGAGAAAATGCCGGCCGTGCTCTGTTTGCATCCGACGGACAACCGCATTGGGCACAAGGTGGTGGTAGGCTTGGGCGGGCGGCCCAACCGCCAGTACGCCCAGGAGTTGGCCCAACGGGGGTACGTCACGCTGGCCCCATCGTACCCGCTGTTGGCCAACTACCAGCCGGATGTGCGGAAGCTGGGTTATGAGAGCGGCACGATGAAGGCGATCTGGGACAACATCCGCGGCGTCGACTTGCTCCAGTCGCTCCCCTTCGTGAAGCCGGGCGGCGTGGGGGCCATCGGCCATTCGCTGGGCGGCCATAACGCGGTCTTTACGGCTGTGATGGACGAACGGATCAAGGTGGTGGTAACTAGTTGCGGGCTGGATTCGTTCCCGGACTATTACGGTGGCGATCCGCAGCGTTGGAAGCCGGGACAAGGGTGGACGCAGCTGCGGTACATGCCGCGCCTGGCCAACTATCAGGGACGGCTGGAGGAGATCCCCTTCGATTTCCCCGAACTGATCGGCGCCTTGGCCCCACGACACTGTCTTATCGTCGCCCCCCTGGGCGACTCCAATTTCCGTTGGCAGAGCGTCGACCGGATCGTTCGAGCCGCGTCACAAGTCTACCAACTCTACGGGGCAGCGGACCGGCTCCAGGTGGAACACCCCGATTGTGGGCACGATTTCCCCGAGCCGATGCGACAAAAGGCCTACGAGCTGTTCGATTCCGTGCTGAAAGCCGGTCGCAAGGCCACTACGGGCAGCCGTTTCAACGATGGGTCTGCGATGGGCTGAGGAAAAAGTCCGTTGCAGGCCGGTCTCCAGTGCGCGAAGCTGCTCGAGGCGAAGGCCCTACGCCGGTGGAGCGTGGCGGCGCAAGGCAGCGACCACGGCTTCGACGATCCGAGACGTCTCGGTCGCGGCCGCTTCGTCTCGGTCCGCGCCGCCCGTTGGCGGCTCTTCGGCCAACAGCTGGCGGACTGTTCTCTCCGCGGCCGCCAGCTTCCGTTGGTGCTCGTCGGAAAGCGGTTGCCGGCCTGGCCCCGTGCGAAACCCTACCACCTCTAGCGCCACGCGGCAGGCCTCGGGGAAATCAGCCTCATAGACGACCGCATCGAACAGCCGGCGAAGGCGATACTGGAGCTGGCACGCCTCATCCAAGCGCCTGCTCAAACACAGTTCATACAGACGCCGCGTCCAACCCGGCACGATGCCGCTGGTGATGTTGGTCCCCCCGTCGCAGCCGATGAGCAGCATGGGCATGAGCACGGCGTCCCATCCAGTCAGGAAACTGAAGTCGGGCCGAAGAGGGCGGACGGCTTCGATCATGCGCATCATCTGGGCTACGTCGCCCGAAGAATCCTTGATGCCCACGATCCGCGGACACTCCTCGGCCAGCCGCCGGATGGTAGGCACGTCGATGGGCGAAGCGAACATGGGGATATTGTAGAGCGTCACGTCAACCGGCGTGTGGCGAGCGATCTGGCTGAAGTACGCGTAGACGTTGTCCGGGCCGAGTCGGTAGTAGAATGGCGAGACGATAGCCACGGCCCGAACGCCCAGCTCGGCGTAGTACTCGCAAGCGGCCAAGGTTTCGCGCACGTTGGCCTCGGCGGCTCCTGCCAACACGGGCACGCGCCCCGCCGTCTGGTCCACCACAATCTCGATGATCCGTCGCCGCTCCTCGGGCGTGAAACGGGTGAATTCGCCCGTCGACCCGTTCGGATACAGCCCGTGGACGCCGCCGGCGATGAGCCAATCCACGTAGCGGCGCAGTTCCGCCTCGTCGATTCGCCCGCGCTGGTCCAGCGGCACCATGTTGGGCGTAAAGATGCCTTGCAGCTTCCCTCGACCGCTCATCCTCCACTGCCTCTCGTCGTGCGCCACGCCCCCCTTCTGTTCGGCCTACCGGCCCGACCGGTCACCCGATAATCATAGCATCCGGGGGCATGCAACGGCGAGCGGCCCGGGGGACGCCAGCAGACAGGGGATGACCATTCCGCCTCAAGGCGGGACTACGAACAAACCGCTTCCGGCGGCTGTCACGCGGAAAGGGGCCGAAATGAACCGGGCCGGGACGGCCCTTTACAGGCAAGCTCTTCGGCGGTCCGTGATCCAAACCGCCCGGCGGAACCGGTGGCGCGTGGGACTTTCCGATCGACCGGCGCCTTCAGCAGTAGCTGCTGTCCATCCCCAGGCGCATCTTGAGCTCTTCGAACTGGCGAGCGTACGTGTCGCTGGACGAATGCACATGTTCCGCCTCGGTGATGAACTTGATCTGTTCGTCGCGGACGATACCTCGGTCTCGGAACACGTGCTCGAATCCTTCCAGGTCGTCTCCGTAGATGAGCAGCAGCTTGTGTTCGTCGAATTGGACTTCCTGGGGGACACTCGGGTTGAGGACGGCCACTCCGGTGCAGCCGTCGTTGAGCAGGAGATCTTCGTATTCCCACAGGACGCTCTTCAGCACGGGCATGTCGATATGTTCACGGTACAGATCGTCGTGCCCGTTCCGGTCTTGGCTGTGGCTCGTTTCCAGCACCACGTCGACCACTGACCCCAACGGATCGAGCAGATCCATGAAGACGTCGAAGAGGCGACGGCGGGAGACGGCTGCCATGAGTACGGGGACGGTGGTCCGGGTTTCCGGATCGCGGTAGGAGTCGTGCCGGTAGCCCTGGGTCGGCACCACCTGGAGGTCGTAGGAGGGCCGGATGGCCTCAGTCAATTCGAAATCGCCGTAGCGCCATACGCCCAGATGGGCTTCCAGCTCTTCCTCGCTGAGCTTGGCGAAGCTACTCGTGCCGGCCGGGATCGAACCTTCCCGGAAGACGTTTCGGAAGAAGCGTTTCAGGAAGCCCATGGACTCCTCTCGGGTTGCTTCGTACGGACAGATGAATCAGGCCATGGATGGATGACAACGAGGACTGGACGGGAGGCGTCCGATACGACCCTGCTGCGGGGCCGGCACGCTGGTGCCCGACCGTGGCGGAACCGCGAAGGCGCCTTCCGGCAGATCCTCACCAGTGTCTCTAACCAACCGTAGGTTACGGTCTTAAGGTTTCCCCCAGCTTTCGCTCACCCCGCAGGCCCCACTACTGTTTGCGGGACAAGCCAGGTGGAACAATCGATCCACCTGTCCTGATCCCTCAGGTGGGCCCCCCATCTGGTTGCCCGTGACAGCCGTCTGTCGCGCCCAGTGAACGGCTTGCCATGGGGTCCTACCGAAACTCTAGCATTTGGGCGGACGGCTGCTGCGGAGGGCGGATCGTTGCTGGCCAACGATCCGCTTCGTCTTCGGACGGGTTTTCCTGTGAGGTTGAGTTTGCTCGCCACCGCATCGTCTGGCGGGGACGAAGCAGCTGTGGCTATACTGCCCAACAGTGGGCCCAACCGCAGTGGACGCGGCTGTGGCCGGCAACCATTCGGCCAGGAGGAAAAACGGTGGAGAGTTTCACGATTCGACGGTGGTGGGGGCTGGCCGATCCAGGCCAGACTGTGCGGGCACACCGGCTGGGCAGGTGGCCAAGCCGTGGCCGACAGAACCGCGCCGGGGGAGCGCCTCAGCCTGACAGGGCGGGAGAACGTGGCCCCCAGCAGTGGTGGGCCGGAGGGGACCGGTCCCGTCCACCATCGGCCGGTCTTGCCGCAGTTGAGATTTCTGCGGTCAATGCGGGCTCGACGGTCAAGCCCTTTGCCCTTCCCATCCTGGCATCTCGGCTGCTGGGACTCCGGCTCGTGGCCGCCGTGGCGATCACTCTGGCCGTGGCCGGCTGCGGCGGCGAAACAGGGGACCGCGCCGAGCGGTCCCCAGCACCGGC
>DQVB01000457.1 GCA_015661985.1 Planctomycetota bacterium
CCGTTGTTCGAGTACGCTCGCGAATAACCGCCGGAGGCGACGGACATTGGCGGACCCGAGACGGGTTGGTCGGGAGAACGATCGCCGCTCGCCCATCCTGCTTGACATCGATCCGCGTTTGCTCGTCTTCCTGTCCGAAAGGAAGAGTCCATGAATCGCAGGGCGGCAAATCGCATCGGAGGCCATTCCCCCCGGACCGTGCCGGGGAACGGAGTGTCCGCTGGCGGGCTGTCGCGACGTCGGTTTCTCGTCGGTGCCGTGGCGGGCGGAACGGCGTTGTGGAGCGGTCCGGCCAGCCGCTCGTCCAGCGACCGGGGGGACGGGGCGCTGGACGCGTTCGCTCGCGCGGCCCGCTCCGCGAAGATCGCCGGATACTCGATCAGCAAAGTGCAGCGATGGCTGCATGAAAAGGCGCTGCCGCTGATCGATCCCGACACCGGCCTCTACCGCGCCGATGGCCACTGGAACTACCGCGACACCGCGGCCGACTGCTATCCCTTTTTGTGCTGGGCGGCCCACTTGGTCGACCGCAGGGCATTGAATGGTCCGGTTCTGGGCGTGTTGGAAGCCGAACAACGGCTGTGCAACCACGTGGGTCGGATTCCCGTGCGCTTCGACTGGACGAAGAAGGCCAAAGATACCACGGTCGGATACGAGGCGATGGTCTTCGGAGCGTCCGAGTACGTCAAGGACGGCTTGATCGCCGTTGTCGAGGCTTTGGGGAAAGGCCCGTGGTACGAGCGCATGAAGGGCATCGAGGAAGACCTGTGGAAGCATGCTCGCATTGACACGCCCTTCGGTAAGATTCCCTCGAAGAACGTCGAGGTGAACGGCGAACAGATTCAAGCGCTCGCGCGGCTCTTCACCATGACGGGCAACGAGCAGTTCCTGCGTTGGGCGGAACGGCTGGCCGACTTTTACCTGTCGGACGAGCAGTACGTCCCGCAGCGATTGCGGGACCACGGCTGCGAGATCATCGGTGGATTGGGCCTGTTGCTGGCGGTGGAGTCGGAGGTGAACCCACGCCAGGCCGAGCGCTACCGTGCCCGACTGGCCCACATGTTCGATCAGATTCTGCAGAAAGGTTGCAACGAGGATGGGCTCATGTACAACCGGCTCGGCTGGCCGGACAGCGGACTCAGTGACGGCTGGGGCTACAACTACGTGGCCTATCTCTGCTACGACATGGTCGTTGGTCGGCCTCGGTATCGTGAGCACGTGGCCAAAACGCTTCGCAACCTGAGCAAGCCGGCTTACCGCGACTACGTGTGGGAAGGCCGGCCGCCGGGCAGCATCGACGGGTTTGCCGATTCGATCGAAGGTGCGATCTACTTGCTGAACCGGGTGCCGGTCCCAGAGGGCTTCGCGTGGGTCGATCGCGAAATGGCTCACAACGTGACTCGGTCGCACGAGCCGCTGGCAACGGCTAGACTGTGGGGGACAATGAAATTGGAATCCAACGGTGTGCGCACCGTGATCATGCACGCTCTGATGCACACTCAGGGGGTGATCGCACGGCCGTGGCGGCAGGATTTGACCCTGGGAGCCGCTCGAGGGACGGACGGTCGCTTGGCGGTGGTCCTGACGGCCGAGAGACCGTGGCGGGGCGTCCTGGAGTTCGAGTGCCCGCGTCACCGGGAATTCATGGGGTTCCGTCGCGACTGGCCACGCATGAATACGCTGCCCGAATGGTTCCCGGTTCAGCGGGAGCGGACTTACCGGGTCCGGCTGGAGCCAGCGGGGGCGGTTCTCACTCGGACCGGGCAGCAACTGCAGGAGGGGCTCGACGTGGCGGTCGACCCGGGCCGGTCGCTGCGGTTGGAGGTCCGGACGATCTTGGCGCGTTGAGCGTCACGACGCGACGGCCGGGCTGGTCGGTTCTTCCCGACCGGTGATCGGTCGGGAAGGCCAAAAGGCCTTCGGTTTTCGCACGCCAACGGGCAACCGACTTCGGATCACGGCCCGCGTGGTGGCCTGTTGCGGGACACGCAGTCCGCCGGGCCGCGCCTGTCTCGTTTCGACCCGATGTCCCGAAAGGAGCGAGCTGATGAAGACGAACCGCAGGAGTTTCTTGAAGAGGTCGAGTCTTGCGGCTGCGGCAGCGGCGACGATGCCCTCTGTCTGGCCCCAGGCGTCTGCGGCGCAGGATGTGAACAGTGAATTGACGATCGCCGCCATCGGTGTGGGCGGCAGCCGCGGTCGCTACAACCGGGGCGGGGCGATCGCCCTGCAAGCTTCCAAGCACGGTCGGATGATCGCCGTCTGCGATGTCGACGCATTGCATGCGGCCGAATTCAACAAGAAGTTTGATAACAAGTTGAAAACGTACACCGACTATCGCAAGCTCTTCGAAAAAGAAAAGCCGGACATCGTCACCATCGGCACGCCCGACCATTGGCACGTGCCGATTGCGATCGCCGCTCTGCGAGCCGGCTGTGATGTCTACTGCGAGAAACCATTGACGCTGACCATCGAAGAGGGGCAGATTCTGTGTGACGTCGTCCGCGAGACGAAAAAGGTCTTCCAGGTCGGCACGCAACAGCGGACCGAGTACGGCCGAAACTTTCTGCGGGCGGTGGCGCTGGTCCGCAGCGGCCGGCTGGGCAAGAACGTCAACGCGGCTCTGGCCATCGGCGGGGCTCCCAGTGGCGGACCGTTCAAACCACAGCCGGTCCCG
>DQVB01000023.1 GCA_015661985.1 Planctomycetota bacterium
CTTCCGCCTTTGGCAACACAGCGGGCCCCCCTGGTACACCCCGACGAGTAGCGCCAACCTGACGCCACGTGTTCTGCCGCAAAGACGGTCACGTACACCACCCCGGCCACTGGTATGGGAAAGCGGAATCCCCCTTCGCCTTCATAGACCCATCTTGGGCACCGGTGCACCGTGGCCAGTGGGTCGTCCGCACTGACAGCGAATCGATCCTCGCGCAAAGCCACAACTGCCACCTGAATGCCGCTGGGCCATTCCCACCGAGCCACGAGGTGCTCACCCTCGGCGGTAACCTTCAGCCGATCCACGTCCCACAGCCAGTTCAAGGTGATCGTTTCACCCAACACCGCGGCTTCGCCTGTCACGGTCACGATGGTGACACGCAGCACCTGTCCGTTTTCGACACGTATGCGAGCTGAGGTCGGCTCTTGCAGAGCAATACGCAGGCCGAGATGGTCCAGGTGGCCGGCAAGCCAGACCTTGCCCACAGCCGGCGGCTGTTGGCCGTACAAAACATACAAGCGGACCTCTCCCGTGGCAGGTGGAATCCAACTCAACTCGTACTCATCGCCGTATCGGCGGACCGTGATGTCGACGATCGGGCTGGGTATATCGGCGAAGTCTAAAGCCAATTCGGCAGCGCTGCACCGGCTGGCGGGCTCCTGGGCAAGGCAGCGGGAAAGCCGATTCCGCCAAGCGGTGGGCAGCTCGCTCAGCGCAGCGGCAAGGTCGGCCTGGCTGCGGGTCGCCCCGGCATCGACAGTGTTACGTTGCGGCAAGATGGTTCTGAGGTAGTCCAGGACCATCAAGCCGAGGGCATAGACGTCTTCCGCAGCATCCCCGTTGCCACTGGAGTCGGCCGCATCACCTGTGCACCGGCCCCCTGTCGTCTCGTCTGGCCAAACCGCAGGCGCCAGCTTCCAGCGGCCGTTCAACCGGCACACACGCTCTGGACATACCCCGCCATGAAACTCGCCCAGGCATTCGTAGTGCGCCAAGGCAGCGGCCACATCCTTCAAAAGCTGGAGCAGCTCCTGTTCGCCCAACTGCGTGCGCTGTGCGATGATTTCAGCGAAGGTACCTTCCCAGCTTTCGGTGACCAAATAGACGCCGCCCGTCCAGGGGCCGTCGGTGACCGTACCGCTGTCAAGGACCGCCAGCACATGCGGGCTGTCCAGTTTCCTCAAGTGTTCGGCCCGGCGAAGTATCGATTCACGCATTCCAGTATCTCGGGGAAAATAGACTCTGACGGCGACGTCTCTTGCGCCGCGTGACCGGCCATCCGTACCGCCGAAGGCCGCACCGAGTGCGGAGTACGTGCCCTCGGGCAGGCCCTCGGCGACATAGAGCGCACTCAGGTCGCCTTCGCCGAGGCAGAGCTTCAGGCGATACCGGCCGCCTACGGTCGAACCTGTCTGGGTTCGGTCGTTACTGGTCATTGGGCACCCGTTCTCCATTGATGAGGATCCGGGCAGAGTCGTCCTCGACACCAAGGACCAGACGTTGGCCCGGCTCTGGTCCATTCAGCAAGATCCAGCGATTCAGGGGAGCCTCGATGTGCTCCCGGACCAAGGTCTTTATCCTCCGGCCGCCCATGGTGAAATTCTCGCCCTGACACATGAGCCCGCAAATCATTTCCACCACCTCGTCGCCGAACTCGAGCTGGATGTCTCTCTTTTCCCGGGCTGATGCGGTCAACGCGGCCAGGAACTTCCGGCAGATGGCCGGCATGGACTCCGGGCGCACGATATCAAAGACGACGATGTTGTCGCCGAGGCGGTTGAGCAGTTCGGGCCGACCGAGTACATCCACGAAGTGGCGCCGCACCTGAGCCAGGTAGTGATCGCGGATGGCGGAGTATTCGGGCAGTTGGCCGTCAGACCCCAATACGGCAGCCTCCAACGTTGAGCCCCCAATGTTTGAGGTGAACACCAGGCACGCCTTCGAGAAGAAAGCTGTCTTGCCGTGGCTGTCAGTGAGCCGGCCGTCCTCCAGGATCTGGAGGAAAAGATCGAGTACCCGGGGGTGAGCCTTGTCGATCTCGTCAAACAGGAACAGGCTGAAGGGCCGCTCCAGACAGCGGCCCGTCAACTGACCCCCTTGTTCGAAGCCAACATAACCTGGCGGCGAACCGGTCAGACGTTCTGTGGAATGCTCTTGCTTGTACTCGCTCATGTCGAAGCGGGCGAAAGCCGACTCGTCGCCGAAGATCAGCTCGGTCAGTGCCTTCGCCAATTCGGTCTTGCCCACTCCGGTTGGTCCGCAAAACCACAAAACACCCTTGGGTTGGCCTCCTTCGCCTGATGATCCTGAGCTGCTGATACCGCCCACTGCACAGGCCAGCGTCTTCAGAACCGCCTCGATTGCCTGCGGCTGACCGATGACGCGCGACTGGAGCCGCCCGCGGGCTTTCCGGATTTTCGCTGGGTCCAGATTCTCCCAGGGGTCGTCCCTCCGGCCGTACTTGAAATAATCCACAAGTTTCTTCGGCCGCTGAATGGAGATCTGCTCGGCGAGGCTCGTTCGCCGGATGCTCTCCAGGTCCCAACAGGTCAACCCGTCCGTGATGTCGGAAAATTCCTCTGTCACCCGTCGTAGCCGCTCCGCCGATATCGGGCTCCCCTCATGGAAATTGGCGATAAAGCGGCGAAGGAAGCATTGCCGCTCCTCGCGACTCGGCCGGGGGACGTGCACCAGAGCGACCATGGGATTATCCACATACAGCCATCGCGGCACAGCACCCAGATGCCCTGCAACAATCACCAAGGCGTTCCTTCTTCCCTGGAGTGGCCCCGCGGTGAGAATGCGTGCCGACTGCATGGTCTTCTTGAGTTGTGTCAGTACTTCTCGTTCGCTGTCGTCTTGCCGTTCAGGGTCGGATACCAGCATGTCGGCGAAATCCATGATCATCGCGGCAGGGACTTCCGCTTGGGCTAGTATAAGGCGGATGGCCCGCACCGCTTCATCAACGCTCCGGAAAGACGGCAACTGGCTGGCAGAGCTTGGGGCCATGGTTGGCTGTGGCCCGGGCGGGATCGTCGCTGGCGAGGATGGTGCGCGTCCTGTGCTGGGCGAGATCGGGGTGCCGTCGCAGCCGTGCGCTCCGCCAGCAGGGACATTTGCGGCCCGGGGGGCCGGTTCTCCCATTGGCGAAACCGCACCCCCGCCGGTTCTCCGTCTGGCGTTGATCAGACCCTGGAACACCGGCTGCATGTCGGGTGAAACCAGGCGCAGGCCGTCCGCAATGTCATACCGGCCGACCACCTCAAATCCTTCCGATCGGAAGTAGGTGTCCAGGAAGCCCGCCAGAGAGCAGTATTCCCCGTTGAGCAGGAACTGGTCGGCCACGTTCCCGTGCAGAAGCACGTGTTTCCCACGCACCAACTGGTTGTGGAACTCGGTCATCCACTGCGACGACGTTTCGCGACAGATATCCATGGCTTGGACTCCCGCCAGTACGTGGTTCAACGCTCCTGTTCCTCCTTTGCAAATCCGGCGCCAATATGGCGGGCTTCATTTGCGTTTTCTCCTGCACCCGCAAGCAGGGGTGACGTGCTCTGCGTAGAGATGGAAGCCATGGCCGGCATCGACTCCATGGGCCGCATCTCGAATCCTCCCGAGCTGTCGCCGCTGGCCAACAGCCCGTCAACAGAGCAGTACAGGCAATCAGGTTGCTCATCGTGAGCCACTTCCAACCACTTGCGGCAGCCGAAGTCGACCACCCAATCCAGGCCCGACTCGATATCGAGAAGACCGGATATGACACCATGGATAACAAAAACGCCAAGGCTGGCGCAGCAACTGTTGAGCCAGTACACGGCCGGTGCGGCAATACCCGGCAGATAGCCCGCAGCGCTGACGATCGAGCACAGCGCAGTCGGGGCCACTTCCAACGCAGCTAACGTGGCATCGACAACATCTCCACAACACAGGCACCATCCGCCATCAACAGGCGGAATCGTCACTCGACAAAGCATTCGGCGTGAACCGCAGGCCTCATCCATTTCCAGGTGCGAACCCAACGACACAAGGGGCCGGAGATATCGCAAAGCGAGCTCCTGGGCAAGCATCCGAGAGCGATGGTTGTCGGTCGCCACCACGATCAGGTCGCAAGCAGCCAGCCGGCGCTGGGCTTGCCGATCCTCAATGGGTAAGCATAGTGAGGTGACCTGCGAGCCGGCTGGCCAGGCAGTTTTGATGAGGCGTTTCACGTATCGCACTTTTGGCCACCGCCGGGCCGCCATCTGCGGCGTCGCACAGGGTAAGCGGTTCAGGTTGGTTTCTTCCAGAACGTCCGGATCGACGAGAACCCAGCGTCTGACGCCGAGCCGAGCGAGCTGCTCTGCGAACACAGCCCCGATGCCCCCGCAGCCCACCAGTCCGACTGCGATCGCGCCGAGCGATTCCTGTACGCCCAGCCCAAAAGCCCGTTGCCGGTCGAATCGGGCTGCACAAGCAAATTCGCGGCCCCCGTCTGCACAGTCCGCATCCAATATCTCCAATATCTTGGTAGAAAGGGCGGCGGGGCCCGGCTGCCAATCCGGCTTGATGGGCCATGCCCGGAAACGACCCTGGGTCATTCGTTCGTCGAACACGCCGGAGACGAGCCGAAGACGACCGGGTAGCCGAGACAGGAAACGAGCGTACTCTGCTTCGTGGTAGTCATCGATCGCCGAAAACCGCGGCACGTTGCAGTGCGGATGCGTGTGCACGTGCACAACATCCAAACCTCGTTCGATATATGTCTTGTACAAGTACCAGTGGAATGACTGACGCAGAGCCAGGCCGCCCATGGACTGATGCTCATAGCACTCTGCGGTCGGGACCACCCACGCTTTGGGCAACAGTCGCCACTTGCGCGGCGAGACCCTGTGGCGGGTGCAGAACAGGAAGCCGATCACTTCGCCTTGGTTGAAGCGGGATGCCAGCATGGCCTGCCGAAACCCTGCCCACATGCGCGGCGGCACAATCAGTTGAAGCGCAGGATCACTCTTCATTGCCTTACTCGCTGTTGATCGCATGTCTGGCAGCCACGAATAGCGTGGCCAGGTTGTGGCCATTGTTCGCCTGGGTGCCGGGCCTCCACCGGTGAGCCCAACCCTTCTGGTTGAAACCTCCTCCGAGACCAACGCAGTACCAGTACCAACCCTCCCTTCCCAGGAAAGGGGCATCATAATGGCTCTGAAGCGTAAAATGGTGGTCCGCCGTAGGCCATTTGTAGTTCAAATAGCAGCCGACCGGCGGCAGTCTGGGATATTCCTCGGGCAGGAGGAAAAGCATATCCGTCTTGGTCGTGCGAAACTTCTGGCAGGAGAGGCGGACGTTCTTGACCAATACAGCCCAGTACCGCCGGTTGTCCACGGTTTTCGTGCCCAGGATGATCTTGCTCCGGCCTCCTGCCGCCCGTTCAAGGAGCTTCAACTCGTCCCGCAGACGCTCTGGAACCTCCCCTTTGACGATCGGTGGGATTGACCAGAGGGTTGCGCCGTCCTCCAGCCGATCGTTGTCTTTCAAGGCCTTGGTACCGTGACTGGTTTCCTGCAAGAGCTGGTCTTTGCCCAATTCACGGCCCAACTGCGAGCGTAGCTGCGCTGGGGTCGCATTGTCGGGCACGATGCAAGCCTTGCCGTTGACGATCACACGCATCGGAATGCTCCTTGACTTGAAGTTGCTATGGATGGGCTATCACAGCGCGATACTGTCGAAGACATCGTCACCGCCGATCCGGTTCATTTCATCCTCGCGGAGATCATCAAACTGGTTGAGCATCTGGCGAAGGTCGATCACCCCGTTGGCAGCCTGTCGCAGCTCGTTGCTCAGCGTCTGATCCATTGCGGCCACCTCGACGCGGATGCCGCGCCGGCGCAGGGTGAAGGCCAGGTGCGCGAAGTCGCCGTCGCCGCTCACCAGCACGACTACGTCCGGCCGGATATGGGTCGCCAGGTCCATGGCGTCGATGGCCATCAGTACATCCACGTTGGCCTTGAAACGCCGGCGGCCGTTTTCGGTCTCCCGAGGTGAGCCGTCCTTGGTCATAACCATGTGGCCGTGACACCTGAGCCAGTGAATGAATCGCAGCTTCTTCTCCCGTTGCTCCTGGAATTCCGGCATACCCGCAGGCGGCAAGCCCACGTAGACGACCATTTCGACCAGCTCCCGGCCCTCCTGCTCCGCGGCCAAGTAGGCGGGAATCCGCTCCCAGTCCAGGCGCTTGTTGAAGGCCCGCGCTGCTCCCAGCAGATTGGCCTCATCAACCAGCGCCAGTACCCTCAGCGGCCGAACAGCAATCACTTGGTTCATGCTCTCACTCCTCCCGTTAGGATCTCTCACCGGCTGTAGCTCAGCCGGTTTCCGCCATCCCGTCGTCGCTAGCCCACCGCATGCAAGTCTTGTGCCAGGTTAAATCTCGAAAAGACTTTTTTTGCGCAGCCAGTGTTTACCTGCGCTTGCCCCCTTCCGGGTACCCCGAGCGGGGGAGGCAATGGCTCGACGGTTGCGGGGGACGGGACCGTAGGAAACGTAGCTGAAGTCGTATGAGTTCGGCTGAGTTCGGCCCAGGATTTCTGCCATGGGGAAAACCCCACGCGTTGCAGCGGATGCCCCGCGGCGCAACGGGGGCGTCCGAGAAGGCTACGCGGATTGAGACGTTGCCAGTTGACCGTCACTGGTTTTGGTTTCGCCAATTGACCAGTGGGCGGGCATGGGATTCTGCAAAACTGCGAACGGGCTTCATCCGGCCGAGGTGGGCACACGCCCGCCTGAGCCTTTCAGGCAGTCGGTCGACACGACACGGCGATCGCTCGGCCAGCACCTGTTTGTCGGCGTCCCGCTCCGCCCAGACCGGTGCTAGAAACAACCCAAGATCTCGCTTGACTCCGGAACGGTTACGCTGTGTTGAACCACACCTTTTTGCCCAGGCCGGATCTGCCTTTCAGCCGGCCCGAGCCCTTGGGGATGGCGGCTGTTCGGGTGGATCAGGGCGCCAGCGTCGGCGCCAAACACAACCGGCCGCTTCATTTGGCATCCGAGTTGCAACCGCTTTTGGCCGGGATCATTTGGCCCGCGGTCAAACAAGGAGGAACCATGCCGTACTTGATCGCCTACGACATCGCCCATCCCCGGCGGCTGGCCCGCGTGGCCCGCCGCCTGGAACACCACGCCCAGCGCGTGCAGAAGTCCGTCTTCTTGGCCACCCTCACCCTGGACGAGACCCAGGCCGTGCTGGACGAACTGGTACCCCTGATCGAACCGGACAGCGATCGGGTGCAGGCCTGGAAGCTGGCCGGGCGCCAGCCGCGCGGGTTGGCCCGCGGCCAGCTGATCGACCTTCAGCCGCCCGGTGTGGTCATCACCCCGGGCACCTCCAAACTGATCAGCGGAGACAAGCCATGACCGGCCCACAGCCACTGATGTCCCTTGCCGTCTGGCAGGCCCGCATCTACCAGCAGTTGCGCAGCGCAGCGCGGCCCTACCAGCATCTGATGCCGTGGGTGGTGGATCGGGCCAACCTGGAGGCCGCTTGGCGCCACGTGGCCTCCAACGAAGGCAGCCGGACACCCGGTGTGGATGGCTTGACCTGCGATGATCTGGCCGGCCGCGAAAGCAGTTGGCTGGCCCGTCTGGCCGACGACCTGGTCCACGGCCGCTTCCGGCCCCGGCCGCCGCGCTGGGTCGACGTGCCCAAAGGCGACGGCCCGGGCAACAGGCGCCGCCTGGGGATCCTCTCTGTGGCCGACCGCGTGGTGCACACGGCAGTCAAGTGTGTCCTGGAGCCGGTGCTTGAGCCGGTGTTTCAGCCGACCAGTTTCGGTTTTCGCCCGGGCCGGTCGGTGGCCGCCGCCCTGGAGGCGGCCGTCGATCTGTTGCAGCATCGGCGCGGCCGGCCGGCCCCTTTTTCGCTGGCCGTCCATCTGGATGTGGCCGACTGCTTCCCGTCGATCGATCACGGATCTCTCCTGCAGATGTTGGCCCAGCACGTGGCCGACGAAGCGTTGTTGGCCCTGATCGGCAAGCTGTTGCGCAGCTCGGCCCCGCCCGACTCCGGCCGCTGGTGGCAGCGACCGCGCGGGCTTGTCCAAGGCAGCGCCCTGTCGCCCCTGCTGTGCAACCTCTACCTGGATGCCCTCGATCGGGACCTGGCCCAATTGGCCCAACAGACGCGACGCGCCGTCTGGGCCCTCCGCTACGCCGACGACCTCCTCCTGCTGGCCCGCGACGCCGCCCCCCTGCGCCTGGCCCTGCGCACCGTGCGCCGTCGCCTGCGAC
>DQVB01000606.1 GCA_015661985.1 Planctomycetota bacterium
AGCGGCGCCGGGCCGGCGGCCGCGGCCAGGGCCAGCAGATCTTTGGCCCCCGGGCTGACACCTTCGCGCCGCCGTTCGAGTTCCTCCATCAAGGCGATCCGTTCGCTGACAGCCGCCGCGCGGTTTTCCAGCTGTCCCAACTCGCGCTGCACACAGGCATGATCTTCGCGCAGCCGGCGCAGCTGGTCTTCGGCGCCGGCCACCTCCTGCTGGACCCGCCCCAGCCGCTGGACGAGGACGCGGCGGTGGTCCTCCAGTGACTGGCGCTCGGCGGCCAACTGCTGGATCTGTTCGTCCAGCCGGGCGATGCGCCCTTGGATCCGTTCCCGGTTTTGACGCAATGCGGCCAGCCGGGTCTCCAAGCCCGCCACCCGGCTGGACGACTCCGCCACGGCGCGCATCTGGTCCACATACGCCGTGCGCCGCTGGTGGTTTTCGCTTCGCAGTTGGTCGAGTCGCTCGATCAATTCGCTCACCGCCCGTTCGCCCTCGGCAACCAACCGGGCAACCCGGCGATGGTGGTCGGCGGCCGAGCGCACCTGCTCGGCCGTCTGGCGCAACTGCTGCTCCAAGTCCCCGGCCCGGAGGTTCAGGGCCACCAGTTGACCGCGGTGCCGGACGATCTCCTGCTCCAGGTCCTTCAGACGGGCTCGCTGATGGTCGATCAACGACTCCGCCGCGGCGATCCGCTCCCGATTGGACGCCGTGCGCAGCTCCGATTGGCGGATCGCTTCGTTCAGCTCCCCGATTCGCGTTTCGGTCTCCAGCAGCCGGGCCTCGCAGGCCTCAGCCCGGGCCAACACGGCGTCCCGCTCGGCCCGCAGTTCGGCCAAATGCGCCTCGTATTCGGCCAACCGCTGGCTCAGGCGGCGCCAATCGACCAGGCCGGCCTGGGTGCGCAGCTCCTGCAGGCGATCCACGTACTGCTTGTATCGGCGAGCCTTGGTGGCCTGGAGGCGCACGCTCCGCAGCCGGCTCTCCACTTCGTCGACGATGTCCGAGAGTCGCAGCAGGTTCTGGTCCACCCGTTCCAGCCGCCGTTCGGCCTCGATCCTCTTGGCCTTGAACCGGCTGATGCCAGCCGCCTCCTCGAAGATCACCCGTCGGTCGCGCGGCGACGACTGGAGCAGTACGTCAATCTTGCCCTGTTCGATGACGCTGTACGCTTGGGTGCCCAACCCTGTGCCGGAGAGCAGATCGCGGATGTCCCGGAGCCGACACGGTTGACGGTTGATCAGGTATTCCCCCTCGCCGCTGCGATAGACGCGGCGCGTGATATGCACTTCGGGGGTATCCACAGGCAACAGGCGGCTGGAGTTGTCCAGCGTGATCGTGATTTCGGCCGTATTCAAAGGCCGGCGGGTCCCCGAGCCGTTGAAGATCACATCGGCCATCTCCTTGCCCCGCAGGCTCTTGACCCGCTGCTCCCCCAAGACCCATTTGATGGCGTCCACGATGTTCGACTTGCCGGAACCGTTCGGGCCCACCACCGCCGTGATCCCCGGCGGAAACTCGAAGCGAGTCTTGTCCGCGAAGCTCTTGAAGCCGATCAGTTCCAGGGCTTTCAGCATCGGACGGCCGAATGGTGCTGCACAAGTAGTCCCAAAGGCCAGCGCCTGTGCCTCCAATGTGGGGCCGGCGCGGGCTCACCGTCCCAACATTCTAGCAAAAAAGCCGCCCAACGGCCCCGGCTTCGGCGTTGAGGAGGCGCTTTCAGAGGCTCGGGGGGCGCCCGAGTCCTGGGCCTGCCGGTCCTGTTGTGGGGCGCGAGTCCCCCGCTTCGGGAATAGGTCAGGCAGCGGGCTGGTGGCGCGCAAGCCTCCGGGAGGTCGAGGTTCGCCCTGGGAGGCGACGGGTTGGCGGCGGTAAACCCTGCCGCCCTTGGGCAGGGCATCGATTTCAAACCGGCTTTCCAGCGCCCCGCTCGCCTTGGCCCGCTGGAGGGCTTGGACGACGTCCGGATAGGCACCACCCAGCTCGACGATGGCCCGGATGACCTCATCCAATTGGTTGTTGACTATCCTCCTTTGGTCGGGCTCACCCACGGCAAAGCGGCTCACGGCCACGTGGGCGTCATCGGTGCTGGTTACGAGGATGTGGTTCCCAGCTTCCAGGACGAAGGGGCAGCGGAGCCGCTGTTGCTGACCGAACAACACGATTTCCGGCCGTTTGCTGGCCGTGCAATGGACCATGGGTGTGCCGGTGGTGTCGAGCACGTGGTAGCTGAACTGGCCCCCGAGTTCTTCGCCCATGATGAACGGATCCCTGGGGTTGATGCTCCACAGTGCCCGGAACGCCCCGTACCGGGTCTCGGCGCTGGTGCCGTGGAGCAGCTGCCGCAGCTCGGCAATGGCCGCGTAATCGCCCAGTGCGCTGAGGGCCGTCAGGGCGAACACACGGAAGGCCGGCTCGTGGCGTGCGGCTTCAGCCAGCGGCTCGGCAGCGCCGCTGATGTCCAAGTATGCCAGGGCCTCGGCCGCGTAGAAGCGCACCTCCGGATCCGAGGATCGGATCCCTGTTTTGAGCACATCCACCGCCCGGTTACCGATGGCCTCCAGCTGCAGGGCAGCTCGGGAGGCGGTGACTGGGTCGAGGAGCTGTTTTTCCAGGCGGGCGAGTCGTTCGATCCTCATCTTTTCGTTCTCCCGCACCGGAATCGAACGGACTACCGCCACGTAACGGCGGATGTTGTAGCGATACCTGGGGTGGAGTTTCAGCTCCAGATACTCGTCGTTGATCGCCTTGGCCACACCGGTCCTGGGGCCGCTGTCGGTCAGGAAAAACCGTTTGTTGACGGCGGCTTCGATCCGCGCCGAGTTGAACACCGACTGGTGCTCGGGTTGCAGGACCAGGGCCAAATTCCTCGATCTCAGACAGCGTCCCCCGCCCAAGATGAGCCCGCGCCCCAGGAGGACGGGGTTATTCTTTTCGTTGGCCGACGGGTCCACCATGATCGGGCCCTCGGCCACACCCAGCACCCGGCCGCTGTGCACCTGGTTGTCGCTCAAAACGGCCATCTCGCGGAGGCGAGTTTCCAGCAGGTAGCCGCCTCGAAGACTGGTCGTCTCACTCTGCGACGGGATCCGCAGCTGGACGTCGAAGGGGTCTCCTTTCTGAATCCCCGGCGGCAGGACGCCGCGCACGATGACCAGGGCCGTGTCCGGCGAGGCCAGTACCGTTTGGGCATCCCGCACGCCCCGGGTTCTCATTTCAGCCAACAACGCCGCGCGATACGGCGACGGCCGCGGATCGCTCCCCGTGCCCCGCAGGCCGGTCACCAGCCCCACGGCTTCGATGGCCACCGGATAAAGCCCGTACGGAACCGCCAGATCACCCACCAGCCGGACTTTGGGCGCCTGGTCATTGCTCTTTTCGTCCGGGCTTTGCGAACGCATCGCCTGCAATCCCCAAGAGCATCCGCCCAGCACGGCCAGACTGCAAAGCACCAGAGCAAGGCGAGACTTCATGCTGTCAGCTCTCCTGGTTCGGAGTGGAAAAGGCGCGCGCCACAGGACCGGTACCCGATTGGCCGGCACGCCGAGATGGGACCCGCGCTGGGACGCCGTGCTGGAGCCGTGGGTGGTACCTTCGGCCCGCCCTGGAGACGCCCCGACGGTATCGCAGCGAACAAGCGGCGGCCCAGGATCGGAAAGGGAGGAGCTACGCGGGGCGAACAATAGTCATTCCGGCAGCCCTGGTCAAGGTGAATGGTCAGGGGTGCGCCTGTCGCACCGCCGCAGGCTCAGGACGCGATTTGCAGCCGTTGGACAGGCCCGCCGTCTGGCAAGAGGGGAATCTGGGCCAAGCTGGTAGAGGGTCCACGTCGCCAGCTTCTGCGCAAGATGGGCGAGTGGGAAAAAGTGACAATGACCGTCTCGCCGGGTCATGAAGCGAGCGACGTGGGTGCATGCCTTTGTACTTCGGGCGGGCGCGGGGGACTGCGAAGATGCTGAGCACGTCGTGAAGCGCGCGACGAGGGTGCATGCTTTTGTGGCGAAGAGGGCTTGGTTTTTCCGCGTATCGAGGCCTGACCGGTCCAGCTGGGAGATGTCCAACGGTGCGCGGTATGAGCCGCTGTGGCCAGAACGTCTCTTCAGTCGAACGCGTCTTCAGTCGCAGGGTGAGACAAGCCCTGCACCAGCTGCTGAGAGGCTCTCTGATTCGTCGCTTTCGCTTTGTTCGACAGCTGGTGCGAGGGCGCCGGCCCACCGCCATGGGCGGCGAGCTTGTCCCAGCCTGCCGCGGCGGCGTGAACGGATCCAGAGGAAGAAGGTGTCTTGAGGCGGACTGCGCGGCGCTGCCGGCCGGGCTGTTCGCACCCAGCAGGTGGGGCCAGTATAATGTCCGTTGTTTGGCGGTTGGCTCACCGTTCGACGAGTTCGTCGCTTTTCGGGAAGCAAGCCACTTGGGACCGAGGGTTGGAGGGATGAGTGGTCGGTTTTATGGGGCGACGGCGGCGGTCGTCGTTGCTTGGGCGGTGCTGGCGCTCCATGGGGGCCGGCGCGGGGCTTGCTGCGCGGGGGATGGGAGCCGTCCGCAACCACCGGTCCTGCTGGGGCCGGCTGCCGGTTCGACGCTGGCCCAAGCGCCCGGCGGGGCAGTCGACATGATGCACACTCGCCGGGGTGATACAGGCCCCGAAGTCGTTCGCCGGCGTTCGACGGACAACGGCTGCACGTGGTCGGAACCCCAGACGGTACTCAGACCGCTGCCTCAGGGCTTCGGCACGCCGTTGCCGCTGTTGACCCGGGATGGCGAGCTTCAGTTTTTCTGGCTGGTCGCACGCGGCAGCGGCCGTCGGCCGGGCGTGGATCGTTTCATCGACATCTGGAACGCGCACTCCAGCGACGGACAAACGCGGTGGACGCGGCCTCAGCGCATCTTCGAAGGCTACGTCGGCTCGATCAACGGGATGGCGCAGTTGGACAGCGGCCGGATCGTCGTGCCCTTTGCCTATTGGGTCGGGGATCGCCCCATGGGGCCGCCCACGGGGCCGAACGTTACGACGGTCGTGTATTCAGACGACGGCGGCTGGACCTGGCAGCGATCGCCGGCCAAACTGACTGCGCCGTGCCACGAAGGATACAACGGGTCCAACTACGGGGCTTGCGAGCCGACGATTCTTCAATTGGCCGACGGTCGCGTTTGGATGCTCATCCGAACGCAGACGGGCTGGCTGTATGAATCTTTTTCCCCGGATGGCATCCACTGGTCCGAGCCCCGGCCGTCGCGGTTTCGCTCGTCCAATTCGCCGGGCTGGCTGCTGCGGTCAGCGGGCGGAGGGATCGTGCTCTTGTGGAACAACTGCGAAAACACGTCCCGCGTCAACGGCAAAGGCGTCTACACGAACCGCGACGTCCTGCACGCGGCCATTTCGCATGACGAAGGCAGGACATGGCGCGGGTACCGCGAGATCTGCCGCGATCCGTTTCGTGACGAGCCACCGCCGAAACGTGGCGACCGCGGCACGGCCTATCCCTATGCCGCAGCCACGGGCAACGGCATGATCCTTTGCGTCACCGGGCAGGGGCGCGGGCGGCGGACCCTGGTGCGGATCGATCCCCGATGGCTCGAGGAGACCGAACAGGAGGAAGATTTCTCCGGCGGGCTGGAGGGGTGGTCGGTTTTCACGGCCTTCGGCGAGCCGGTGCATTGGTGGCGGAACCGCAAGCAGGGGGCTCACCTGGTGGATCACCCCACGCGGGCCAAGGCCAGATGCCTGCATGTGCGCCGGGCGGACGAGAATCCGCCGGACGGAGCTGTATGGAACTTCCCGGCCGGCCAGCGAGGCCGTCTCACGCTGAGGCTGATGCTCAACAAGGGCTTCGGCGGAGGGAGCATTGGGCTGGCGGACCGATTCATTCAGCCGACCGATGATGTGGGCGAGAAGAAGGTGTTGTTCACGTTGCCCATCCGACCGGATGGCCGGTTGCCGGACGGCTCGCGTTTGCAGCCGGGACAATGGCACCGATTGGAACTGGCGTGGGATCTGGAAGCCGGCCGATGCCGCGTCTCGGTCGACTGCCGGTCGGCTATCGAGCTGGCGCAATCCAATGACGCGTGCGCGGGCGTGTGCTATCTTCGTCTTCGCTCGACCGCCGAAGCCCTTGATCCCGCGGGCTTTCTCGTCGAGCGCGTTCATGTCCGAGTGACGCCGTAACGTGGGACGACAATGGTGGATGACGCGCAAAAGGAAACGGCCAGGCAGAGGGCTGAAGATTTCGTCAATCGCCAGCGGGCGTTTCGGCTGGGGGCACTGCTGACCGAATCATCGCATCCGAAGACGGCGCGGTTGTCGCAAACGATCCAACGGGATCTGCACGCCGGCCTGCGCATGCTCCTCAGCGTCGATGAGGAGATTGCCCCGGCGGAGGCGAAGGTGTTCCGAAGCGACGAGTACCGCCGGCTCGTTGACAGGCTGACAGACGCGCTGGCCGACGGCAAGCGGGTTTTCTTCACCGGCTGCGGCGCCACTGGGCGATTGAGCATTCTGCTGGAAGCGGCGTGGCGCGAATTCTGGCAGCGGCTCCAGCGGGAGCATCCCGGACTGGCATCGAGGCTGCCCGACCTGGAGGATCGCGTCTTCAGCGTGATGGCGGGGGGCGATTTTGCGCTGATCCGCTCCGTTGAAGGCTTCGAGGATTTTCCTCGTTTCGGCCGCTATCAGCTCGAAGAATGGGGCGTCGCCCCGGGCGATGTGGTCGTGGCAATCACCGAGGGGGGTGAGACGCCTTTCGTGATCGGTACGGCGTGGCAGGGGCTTGAGTCCGGGGCCGAGGTATTCTTCGTGTTCAACAACCCAGCCGAACTGCTCTGTCGGCACGTCGAGCGATCGCGTCAAGTGATCGAGGAGCCGCGGATCACGAAGCTGGACCTGACCACCGGACCGATGGCCGTGGCCGGCTCGACTCGCATGCAAGCGACCAGCGCCGAGTTGCTGGTCGTGGGTGCTGCGCTGGAGACGGCCCTGAAACGACTGTTGCAACCGCGCCTGCCGGTTTCCGCCTTGCGCGAACTTGACGCCCATCCGGACCTGCCGGTCGATTATGCCGCTGGATTGGCCCGCCTGGTGGAGCAGCTCGCTCGGCCGGCGGCCGTCGAGGGGATGGCTCGCTGTGTGTTGCTCGAGCAACAGATCTACGAGCGGAAAGGCCTGGTCACCTACGCCGCGGTCGACTACGTGCTGGATGTCCTGACGGACACGACCGAGCGATCACCGACATTTCGCATCCCACCGTTCCGCAAATACGACGACACCACGTCGGCTCGGTCCTGGGCGCTGGTGAAGAATCCCCTGGGCGAGACGCGTGCCGCCTGGCGACAGATGCTGCGTCGTGAACCGCGTGGGCTGACCTGGACGGCGGACACCTATCGCCGGCTGGACGCGCCCGCGGGGCTACAGACCGATCCGCCGCGGTTGGACAACGACCAGATTTACCGGTTCCGAATAGGCAACGAGCCGGACCCGTCCCGCACCGACGCGCCGGATTCGGCCTGGATCTTGATCGCCGTGGGCGAGGAGGCTCGAGCCGTCAGCGACCCCGAGGAGCCGCTGCGGCGCCAGTTCGACCGCTGGGCACCCGAGTTTCGCCGCACGGCCGTGCTCTGCGTCGGCCCCGAATCAGCCCGGTATCCGACGGGCGAGCTGTTTCACGTGCCGGTCGAGCTGCCCCGCTCGCCCCTTCGGCTCTGGCACCATCTGGCGATCAAGCTGGTGCTGAACACCATCTCGACGGCCACCATGGCACGCATGGGCCGCGTGTTGGGCAATTGGATGATTTGGGTCGAGCCGTCGAACAAGAAGCTGATCGATCGCGGCACGCGCCTCATCGCCGAGCTGGCCGGCCTGAGCTACGAAGAGGCCTGCCGGCGATTGTTCGAAGCGATAGAGGAGGTCGGCCCATTGCATCGACAGACCAGGAATCGCCCATCGCCGGTCGCTTTGGCCCTGGAGCGATCGGGTGTGTTGGACGCCGATCGACGTGCGAAAGGGCATTGAAAAAAACCTGCCGCAGGGCGGGACAACGATGCCAGAGGCCCATCAAGAACATGCGCGGCCGGGCATCACCCGAGCAAGGCACGCAGCGCAAATCCGAAAACCGATCCGAACGTGCGGAATCCGCATGACAGAATCACAGGATCCCATCCTGTGGTGTCCGTCCGATGTGGCAGGGGCTTCTTCGTTCGAGGCAATTGAATCCCGGATTCCGTGCCGGTTTCGCGCTTTCCTGCTCCGTGTTTCGGGATTCCGCCCGAGCCGTCCGTGGCACAATTGCGCAGGGTCGTTCGGTCGCCCTGGACCTGTGCGCAACCCGTTTCGGTCACAGCACGTACAGCCGGATGGCGGCCATCGATCACGGCCCCTCGGCCGCACGGTTTCGGTTTGGGAAGTGCTTTTCCCCGCGGGCGATCGCCGCACGCACGGCTTTCTCCAAGGCCAAGCGGGTTTGATAACGATTCTCCCGAGCGATCTCCACTGGATCGGCCAGGCGGAAACCGGGCATGTCCGGCCGGGGGTTTCGGGCCAGCCGCTGCCGACCGGTGCGGATGATGGCCAGCGCTTGGCGGTATTTCGGGTCCGATGCCGCCAGGCGCGACAAGCATGGGCTTTTCTCCGGCCGGCTGAAGCTCACCTGCGATGACATGTTTCGGTCAAGCAAACGGACTCCGGTCAGTTGGCCGAGCCGCTGGAGTTCTTCTTCGGTCAACGGCGAACGGCCGTAGGGATGATCGCGGTACGCGCCGGCGGCGTACCGGGGATAGTAGGGGGCGTTCAGGTCGATCCAGGTGACGATGCGATCGAAGCTTTCCCGGTCGAGACGGATCCGGCGGTCTACTTCCGGGTCGCCGTGTCCTTCCACGAGGACCTCGGCCAAACGGCTGGCGTGGGAACCCCAGCTGAGCGGCGGCTGGACCTCAAAGGGCCCTGCCCCGACCACGCGCACGTAGCCTTTGCGGCGGAGTTCGACGTAGGAGGTGTTGAAGACCAGCCCCAGGTCGCCGGCCAGATTCAGCGTGCGCCCGGCGGGCTTGTCGTAATCGTGACAGCTGACGCAATGGTTGTCGAAGACCGGCTGCACTTCGGCCGTGTAACTGAACAGCCGCGGCGGGCCGTACCAGGGCCGAAGCGGCTCGGGCGGCTTGTGAAACGCTGTGCCCGCGGGGGTCTGCCCCGCAGCGCTGCGCCGATCTTCGTGGCAGCCCACGCATCCGACCGTCTCCCCCGGACGGACGATCGTCCCGCTCCGCATCGATTGGACCATCATGCCGCGCTGGTCCAGCAGTTGAAAGTAAACGAACGTGTCGGCGGGCACAGAGAAATAGGCACTCCCGTCCGGCTCGACCGGCACGGTACCCACGATGCGCTTGTTGTTGAAATCGTTCCAAGCCATGCCCGGGGCCTGTTGGCCTGTACCACCGTCCCACGCGGGCTGGGTCCAATAACGCTTTTCGGGCGATTCGACCACCCGCAGATACCTGACGGTCCCCCGCCGCACACGGTCCATGCCTGTGCCGCGGTAGACGTCCTCCACATAGAACCAACCCACCCGGCTCGCCAAATCCACCCGGGCCGGGACCAACGGCGGACGCCGGCGCGGGGCCAGCGGCATGGGGTCGAAACAGCCCGGCGCTTCGGCATGCACCAGGACCTCGTTCCCAAACACGTCGACCAGGTAAATACCCATCTGTTCGCCCCGGCCGATTATCCGCGAAC
>DQVB01000262.1 GCA_015661985.1 Planctomycetota bacterium
ACATGAAGCAGCTCGTCAGAAAGCTTCAGCGGGCGCCTTGCCAATCCTGCTGCCCGAGTTGCCGCGATCGATCATCGCCTGAAAGCAAGCAGGGTGGGTCGAGCGGACGATGGAAGCGTCTACTGGTACCGTACGTCGGCACACCGTGCGAACCGAAGCTGGCCGCCGGCCAGTGTCTGGCTCCCAAGGGCCCGGGGGAACGGTGGGCGACTCGGGCCTTCGGCCCGGCCAATGGGCCATTTGCTCCAAGCCGTGTGTGACCGACTGGAACGCCGACGGGCGATTGGATCTGCTTGTGGGAGATTACTGCGGCGGCTTCCTGGCCAAGCCAAAGCAAACCGAAGCGGAGTTGGCCGAACAGTTGCAGGCCATCCAGCAGCTGCCGGTTCTTCGCCGGCGATGGGCTGAGGCGTTCGGCGCCTATCGGGAGCACCTTGCGGCAGAGGCCGGCCGTGAGCTGTCGGCGGACGAGCAGCGCCGGCGGGCCGCGCTTATTGCCCAGATCCAGCGCCTGCAAGACGAAATTGTCAAGGCACTGGATACGATCGGCCGTTACGCGCCGCGCCGGCAGCGCCACGGATTCGTCTGGTTGTTTTTGCGCAAACCATCGTCGCGTTAGACGCGGGGGAACGGGGAGTTTGAGAATGTCTGCGAAAGACCGCCAACGCACTGGCGGGTGCGGACGAAAGCCCTTTGGGCCGGGCTCATCCTCGCTTTGGGCACGGCGGCTGCAATCGCGGTGGTAGCGATCAGCCAGAAGCGACAAGCAGAGCGCCCGCCGGCCGTCCGGTGTCTGGCGTTTGCGCCCGACAGTGGGCTGCTGGCCGCCGCGGTCAGCGACCAGCTCGATCGCGGCGCGCTGGTCGTATGGGGTGTGGAAGCGTGCAAGCCGCGTTGGGTTCATCGCGAGCCGTTCGGGTTTGCCTCGGTGGCCCTCTCGCCGGACGTGCGGCTGGTTGTGGCGGCGGGCAGCCGCGGGGTGGCCTTGTGGCCGTGGCTTACGGGAGGTGAACCGGAAATCATTTTGGACCGTGCCAGCGGGCATCGGGGGGGCCGCTGTGTGGCCCTTTCGCCGGACGCCCGATGGCTGGCCACAGGCGGAAGCGGGCGCCGGGAGATCCGCGTCTGGGATGCGGCCACCGGCAGGGGAGTGTGTCCGGATGGCGCAGCTGCCGGGGCGTACCCAACAGTTGGCCTTTTCTCCCGATGCAGAGCGGTTGGCCACAGGCCACTCGGACACGACGATCCTCATTTGGAACCTCGATCAATTCCGGCGGGGTGGCCGCCGGCGCTGGGCCCGATAGAATACAGTGTTTCTGGTTCGGCGGGCGTGCGCCCTGTGCCAAGGGGACCGAGTCTTGTGGCGGAGAAAGCAGCGGCTTGAAAGGTCGGCGGGCGATCGGCAGGCGTTTTTGGCAGGGCGTGGCGCTGGCTGCCTGTGCTGTGGTGCCGGCGCTGGCGTGCCAGTTTTACCAGCCGCGGCCACGCCATCGGTACATTCACATCCAATCGTTTCGGTACGGCAAAGAGCCGGCGGTCATCCGCTGCAATCGCGGCGACTGGCTCCATTTGACTTTCTCCACCCGCGACACGGCTCATTCTTTCTTCCTGGAAGAGTTCGACCTGGATGTGAAGATCCAGCCGCATGCCCCGGGGGATCGCAATCCGGTCGTGGCGGTGTATCGCACCAGTGAGCCGACGGCCGCCCCGCGCTTGGTGCGCCAAGTGGTGTTGCGGGCCGAGCATCCCGGATGGCGACGCTTTGTGGTCTCCAAGAGCCATTATCGCTGTCACATCTGGTGTGGTCCGATGCACGCCTTCGAGCACGGCAGCCTCATCATCCGGCCGAACACGCTCTTGTGGGCCGGTTGGGGCCTGGTGGCGGGGCTGCCTGTGATCGGACTGGTCAGTGTGTTGTCCAACCGGGAGGGTGGCGGAGGACATGTGGCGACGGACGAGTCAGGCTGGGATGTATTGGGGGCGTGGGGGTGGCTCAAACGCCTGTTGCGATGGCGCGGGCTGCAGTACACGGCGATAGCCGCCACGAGCGTGGTGTTCTACATCGTGGTGCTGGCCGCTTTGTTCGGCACCCAGATGGCGGGCCGCAATTTGGGCGTGATGCTCACCTGGGTGGTATGGATGTTCCTGCTGGTCGCCGTGCTGACGCCGCTGGGCGGCCGCATTTGGTGTTTGGTTTGCCCGTTGCCGGGGCTGGGCGAGATCTGCCAGCGGGGGGCGATCACGGGCGTACGTCTGGGCAGGGGGGCGGGGGTGCGGAACCGGCTGTTCGGCCTCAATTGGCGGTGGCCGCGATGGTTGGATCGGGACTGGCTCCCCGCGGCCATCCTGCTGGGCATGGGCACGTTCTCCACCGCCCTGGTGGCCCGGCCATTGGTTTCCGGATGGCTCTTCGTCGGCCTGTTCCTCATGGCCACGGTGCTGGCGGTGGTCTTCCCGCTGCGAGCCTTCTGTGTCCACCTGTGCCCCGTGAAGGCCTTTGTGGGCATCTATGGCAAAGCGGCCAGGCTGGCCTTGCGGCCGGCCGACCCGGCTGTGTGTGCCAGCTGCCGTGTGCGGTCCTGCCAGTGGGGCAGTGGCCGAGGATGGGCCTGTCCGTACGGGCTGTGTGTGGCGGAGATCCGTGACAACACGGAGTGTGGCTTGTGCGCCGAATGTTTCAAGACCTGTCCGTACGACAACGTGGCCCTCCGGTGGCGTCCTTTTGCCCACGAGACCACCATGCGAACGGCCGGCGAAGCGTGGTCGGCCATGGCGCTTTTGGTGATGGCCACGGTCTACTGTTTGGTCCACCTCGGGCCCTGGCCGCGGCTGCGGGACTACGTGAACATCCTGGATAAGGCCAACTGGGATTTGTTCGCCGTATATGCGGCTGTGGTGTGGCTGGCGGCCCTGGTCGGATTGCCGGCGCTGATGTGGGGTGCGGCCTGGCTCAGCCGCCGTTGGGGCCGGCTGGAAGAGTCCAGCGGCCAGCTGACGCGGCACTGGTCCGCTCCACTGGTGCCCCTGGGATTGATGCTGTGGATCGCTTTTGTCGTGCCCATGGTCCTGGTGAATTGGACCTTCGTGCTGCAGTCGTTTTCCGATCCGTTGGGCTGGGGCTGGGATTTCTTGGGCACAGCCAACGCACCGTGGCATCAGATTTGGCCGGCGGCGATACCGTGGATCCAGGTGGCCTGCGTCGTCGTGGGGCTTTACTATGCGCTGAGCAACGGCTGGCGGATCGCCCGGCGGTTGGCGGGGGATGCCCGCCGAGCCGTGGCGGCGCTGGCGCCGGTGGCCGGGCTGTTGCTGCTGATGGCTGCCGGCTGGGTTTGGTTCTTTGCCGATTGAAAGGTGGGATCGAGTTGCGAAGAAACGGCTCGAACATCAGAAGGGAACCCGGCGCGCCGTCGCAGACCACTTGCAGGACGGAAGCGCACCGATGAAGCTGCCTCGTTTGAAACTGGCCCCCATCCTCGTACTCCTTGTCTTGGCAGGTATCCCTGTGGGGATACTGAGCTATCAATCCCATCGCACAGGCATGAGCTGGCGGGAGATCCTGCGACGCGGCTTCGCCCGCGCCGGAGGCGGCCAGGCCGACCGGGACGCGCTGCCCGCCGAAGCACTGCCTCGGGGCGAGAAGATAGACTTCCTCGAACCTCGACCGATCGGCCTGCCTTTCCGTGAGCCGCCTAAGATCTCGAACCTCCAAGCCGTGGATCTGGACCAGGACGGGCTGCTGGACGTGGTGGTGTGTGATTGCGAGACGAACCGGGTTTCGTGGATCCGCCAGTATCCCCAAGGCCGGTTCACCGAGAAGGTGTGCGCCGAAGGGCTGATCGCCCCGGCCCATGTGCAGGCGGTGGACTTCGACGACGACGGCGATTTGGACCTGCTGGTGGCCGTATTGGGTATGCTCTTCCCCAACAACGACAAGATCGGCTCGGTGGTCATCCTGGAGAATGACGGTCGGATGCGATTCGTGCCGCACGTGGTGGTCGAGCGGGTGGCCCGAGTCTCCGATGTCCGGGGCGGGGACCTGGATGGCGACGGCGACATGGATCTGGCCGTGGCCCAGTTCGGTTACGACGATGGCCAAACGCGATGGATCGAAAACCTGGGCGGCTGGAAGTTCCGCAGCCATATCCTGCAGAATCTGTCCGGGCCTATCCATTCACCGGTGGCCGACATGGACGGCGATGGGGATTTGGACATCGTGGTGCTGGTCAGCCAAGAGTGGGAGGAGATCTACGTTTTCGCCGGGGACCGGCGCGGCCGCTTCCTGAGTCACCGGATCTACGGTTCGGACAATCCGGACTTCGGCTCCAGCGGCATGTGGCTCAGCGATCTGGACCAGGACGGCGACTTGGATATCCTTTACACCAACGGTGATGCCTTCGATTACCTCCCCCCGCATCCGTGGCCCTGGCACGGCCTACAGTGGCTCGAGAACCAGGGCGGGCTCCGTTTTCGCTACCACCGACTGGCCAGCTTCGGTGGCGCCGTCGGGCTTCAGCCGGGCGACGTGGACCGCGACGGCGATCTGGACCTGGTGGCCGTAGCCGCTTTCAACAAATGGGAAACCCCAGAAGCACAGAGCATGATCTGGCTGGAAAACGATGGCCACATGAAGTTCCGCCCCCGTGACATCACCAACACGCCTTCCCATATCCAAGCCCTGGCGGCCGGGGACTTCAACAAGGACGGCTGGATCGACTTCGTTACCGGCGGTATGCATGTCTATCCGCCCTACGATCGGGTCGAACGCATCGTGCTGTGGACGAACGTCTGGCCGCAGGCGGGCGCTTCGGAGTGAGAACCCCAGTCGCCTCTTTCCACGCTCGAGCCCACGGCTTGTCTGGAGCCTGGCACAGCGGCCATAATCGAGCCGGTGGCGATCGATTCGATCGGTTGTGAGGCGGCCATGAGTCCAGTTGTGGAAGCAAGCGAATCCCTGCTGGAGCCCGGGAGGCTCGAGCCGAAACCCGTCTGCGTCTTGTCCGGCGATGAGTGGTTCTTGAAAGCCCAGGTGCTGGCTCGGTTGCGCCGGGCCGCCCTGGGGGAGGTGGATCAGGAGTTTGCGACCACTCGATTCGATGGCCCCGACGTGGCGTTTGACGAAGTGTTGGCGGAGCTGTCCACACTCCCCATGTTCGGCGGCGGCCGGCGGCTGGTGGTCATCGACGAAGCGGACGATTTCGTCCAGACATACCGCCCTGAGCTGGAACAGTACGTCACACGGCCGGAGGAGTACGGGCTTCTGGTACTGGAGGTCAAGTCCTTCCCGGCGACCATACGGCTGTACCGAGCGGTGGCGACCAGCGGACTGGTGATCCGGTGCGTCGCTCTCAGCCGAGGCCAGCTGCGTCGCTGGCTGCGCGCCTGGGCCGCCCAGGAGCACAACATCGACCTCGGCGCACCGGCAGCAGACCTGCTGGTGGAGATGGTCGGGCAGGAGTTGGGCCTGCTGGACCAAGAGCTGCGGAAATTGGCCCTCGACGCCGGCCCCCAGGGCCGGATCGGGGTGGAGCAGATCGAGCGAGCTGTGGGCACGTGGCGGGCCAAGACGGCCTGGGCTGTGCTCGATGCCGCTCTGGCCGGCGATGTGCCGAAAGCCTTCGTCGAGCTGGACCGCCTGCTGTTGGCCGGGGAAAACCCGACGGGGGTGCTGGCCCAAATGGCCGCTTCGCTGCGGCGGTTGGCCGCCGCTGCGCGGATCGTGCTGGACGGCCACAGCCAAGGCCGCCGCGTGGAGCTGGCTTCGGCCCTGGCCCAGGCGGGCGTTCCCCAGTATTGGCTGGGTAAGGCCCAGGCCCAGCTGCGCAAACTGGGCCGGGAGCGGGCCGTAAAGCTCTACCGCTGGCTGCTGGAAGCAGACATGGCTATGAAGGGGGCCAGCTCACTGCCGCCCCGCCTGATCCTGGAACGCCTCCTCCTTCGCCTCGCCGGCCCGCGTCCACGCCGTTCCCCGCCCACGTGAGCCGGACGCTGCAGGCCGGCCCGAAAGTGGTGCTCGCCCCGCGCGCATGCGCCCGAATCGCCGAAACCTTGACCTGGCAGTGTAGATTTGCCATACAATATCGGATAGACTCTACTCGACGGCCATGCTTACGCCCGTTGCCCCTTTCCACGAAGAACATGACCGGCCTCGATGACCCCGTCATTCCGATCGGTGTACTGGCACAGAAGGTGTGGCTATCTGTGTCGGCCATCCGCCGCTACGAGAAAGAGGGTCTGGTGATCTCCCACCGCAGAGGGTCGGGGCATCGTTTTTTCTCCTACGAGGATATCCAGCGGGTCCGTGCGATCCAGCACATGATCCAGGACTTGGGCCTGAATATCGAGGGGATTCGCAGGATCCAGGCCTTGTTGCCGTGCTGGAACCTCCAACGGTGCACCTCAGAAGTCAGGAGTCGCTGCCCGGCGTACCGGGGCGAGTCTGCCCCGTGCTGGGTGGTCAAAGGACGGGCTTGCAGCCCGGACCCGGAGAAGTGCCGCGGCTGTCCGGTTTACCGCTTCGGATCATTGTGCACCGAGCGGATCAAGCAGCTGGTCTTTGAACAGAGTGGGGTGCAATGTGACGACGTAGCGGCGCAGGAGTTGGTCCGGCGATTGCGGCGTTTGCAACAGGAGGACTGAATGTCCGCAGTGATTATCATCGTGGCCTATTTTTCTCTGGCTGTTTTCGTGATCGTAGCTGTGTACAGGACGTTGCGCGTTGCCACGTTACCGGTGCACTTGCGGTGGGAATTGGCTCCCGTGCCGCATGAGAAAGGGCGCAGCCACTATGGGGGCTCGTACCTGGAGGAGTACGAATGGTGGAAGAAACCCCGGTCGCGCTCATTGATCAGCGAGCTGATCTACATGCTGCAGGAAATCCTGCTATTGCGGGGCGTGTGGGAGCATCACCGCCGTCTGTGGTGGTTTTCCCTTCCTTTTCATACGGGGATCTATCTGCTCATCGGAGCGGGGGCCTTGTTGCTGGTGGCCGCGGGGCTGGATTGGGCCGGGGCGGCGGCAGCCGGGGTTATGGCAAGAGCGGCCGTAGCCGTAGCATTGGTCGGTCATCTCTTGGGCGCTTTGGGCGCGTTGGGCCTGTTGGTCCGGCGATTGACCGACCCACGCCTGGTCGCCGTGCGCACTGCCGGGACGTTGTTCAATTTGGTTTTCTTGCTCGCAGTATTCACCACGGGTGCGGCGGCCGTAGCCATGGCGGATCGTCCGGCCCGGCGGCTGGTGGAGTGCACCCAAGCGGTGCTGACGGCCGATTTTTCCGCTGCCATCCCCGGGCTGCTGGCGGTCCATCTGTTGTTGGCCTTCCTCCTGTTGGCCTATTTGCCTTTCACGCCCATGCTGCACTTCGTGGCCAAGTACTTCACGTACCACCGGGTGCGGTGGGATGACGATCCCCTGGTGGCCCGGCCGCGGCTGGAGGGTGAGGTGAAGGAGTTGCTTGAGCAGCCGGTCAGTTGGTCCGCGCCGCATGTGGCCAGCGGAGGCGGCAAGCGTTGGATCGACATCGCCCGCGAATTGCCCGAGGAGTGAACATGACGTTGAAGGTGAGGGATATCAGCCGGCGGCCTGGCGAGCTTTTGGATCCGATCAGCCCGGAGGAGCTCGTCCCGTTACCACCCCCTTACGACAAACCGGAGGACCAGCCTGGCTGGAAGCCGATCAACCCGGGATCGTCCGAACGACTCGTGTGCAACCTGGACGGCGTGGTGGCCACCAGCCTTCCCCAGCCGAAGGATCCGGAGGAGCAGCGCCGGTACGTGGACCAGTTCGCCGCGGGCCTGAAGAAGCTGCTGGACAAGAACAACAACTGGACCTTTCTCCAGCCGCTTCTGTTGTCGCTGGAGTATTGCGTGCGCTGCCAGACGTGCAACGATGCGTGTCCGGTGTTCACGGCCAGCGGCGGCAAGGAGATTTATCGGCCCACGTACCGCGCGGAGGTGCTGCGGGCCTTGGTCGGCAAGTACGCCAAACCCGGAGGAAAGCTGCTGGCCCGGCTGGCCGGAAACGACATCGAACTGAACTGGACGGCCATCTCCCGCCTGTACGAGCTCTGCTACCGTTGCACCCTTTGCCGCCGCTGCGCCCAGACCTGCCCGATCGGTGTGGATAACGGGCTGGTGACTCGCGAGCTGCGCAAGCTGTTCAGCCAAGAGTTGGGATGGGCCCCCAAGGAACTTCACGAAAAGGGAACCGTGCTGCAGCTCCGCAGCGGTTCGTCCACGGGCATGAACCCGCTGGTGGTCAAGGACAACGTGGAGTTCATTGACGAGGATATCGGCGAAGAGACAGGCCTGGCGGTGCACACGCCATGGGACAAAGAAGGCGCCGAGGTGCTGTTGATCCACAACGCCGGCGAAATCCTCTCCTGGCCGGAAAACCCCGGCGCGTTCGCCATCATCCTCAATGCGGCCGGGATCGACTGGACACTGGCCTCCGACGAGGTCGGCTACGACGGCGTCAATTACGGGCTGTTCTACGACGATGTGCAGCTGGCCCGCATCGCCCTGCGTCACGTCCAGGTGGCCAAGAAGTTGAAGGTGAAGAAAATCGTGATGGGCGAGTGCGGGCACCAGCACAAGGCCATGGTGACCGTCTCCGACCGGATCCTCACAGGCCAGATGAACATCCCCAGGGAAAGCTGCCTGGTGCTCTTGGAAAGAATCGTCTTCAGCGGCAAGATCAAATTCGATCCATCCAAGAATGACTTTCCCGTCACACTCCACGACCCTTGCAACATCGTGCGCAACCTGGGGATCGTCGAGCCGCAGCGGCGGATCCTCCGTTACCTCTGCCCCCAGTTCCGCGAAATGGAACCGCACGGGGTGAACAATTACTGCTGTGGAGGCGGGAGCGGCTTTGCCGTGATGTCAGGTAACAACTTCACCGATTGGCGTGTCAGTGTGGCCAGCCGGTTGAAGTTCAAGCAGATCCTGGATGCCTTCGCTGACCAGCCCGGTCCCGAGGTCAAGAAGTACGTGTGCGCTCCGTGTTCGAACTGCAAGGGGCAACTCCGCGATCTTTTCCAATACTACGGCGCCCTGGAAAAGAGCGGCATCACCTACGGAGGACTGGTGGAACTGATCGTCAACGCCATGGTGGACGTCAAAGAACCGTTCATCAAATGGGAGATGCACTGAGCGATCAAGGGATGATCTGAAAACGGCGCCGTGCCGATGGGAACGACAAGCTCTTGCCGTGCCGCAAGCTCCGGGCATTCTCCGCGGTTTCCACACTGTTCGTGCATCGATGGGGGCGTCCTGCGCCGGATCGGGTTGTTCTGGGAGCCTCGGCGATCCCTCGATGGTTGCGGCCGCAGGCCCGTGCAGGGAAACTGGATCAACCCCACCGGCCGTGTCGCGGGAGATCGGGAGGCGTTGGTACGGTCCCAATGTGAAGGCGCATATGCGATGAATGCCGATTTGAAACGAAAGGTGATCGTGGTCACGGTGACCCTGACACTCGCTCCACTCACCGCCTGGGTAGCCGGGGGGTCGCTTGCCGCCGCAGAAGTCGGCAGGGGCCAGAGCGGCAACCATCCCTTGGGAACCCG
>DQVB01000119.1 GCA_015661985.1 Planctomycetota bacterium
AGGCCTGGCCCCCGGACGGCCGGGTGGTCACCAGCGGCCTGGCCCTCCGCGGCCGTGGTTCGGCCGTGGTGGCCGAGGTGACCGACCGACCGCGGGCCTGGCCGTGGCTGGAAATCCGTTATCCTCAGCCGAAAGGGGCTGGTGGCAGATTCGTGGTCTGTGGTTTTGCAATGATCGACATGTGGGACGCCAGTCCCACGCCGCGGTATCTGTTCGCCCGGTTGCTGGAGTACCTCACCAGCACGCCGGACAAACAAATGGGCGATTCAACACAACCCTAGCTGTGAAAGGATATTGACATGCGTAGCTGGTTGAGGTCGGGGGCTCTGGTACTGGGAGTTGTTTTGCTTTCGGCCCTCGGCGGGTTTGCCGGCCAGCAGCAAGAGCACGAAGAAGTCTATCCCCTGGCCGTGCTTGCCTTTCATGAGCGCGGAGCCGATGTGAAAGACTACGGGGCTCAGGTGGCCGACATCCTGTTTGCCGAATTGGCCACGAATCCGCAGCTGTATCTGGTGGATCGCCAGGAGCTGGATCAGATCCTGGCCGAGCACGCGCTGAATCTTTCCGGCGTGGTTCGGCCGGACCAGGCGACCCAGGTGGGCCAGCTGACCGGCGCCAAGCTGCTGGTAACAGGCTCGGTCTTCCAAGTGGGAAAGAAACTCTATCTGGTGGCCAAGGTGATGGGCACCGAAACCAGCCGCGTGGCCGGAACATCGGTCAAAGGGGCGGCCGATGCACTGGGCGAACTGGCGGAAAAGCTGGCTGCGCAAGTGGCCGAGACGATCCAAAAGGAAGCGAACAAGCTGGTGCCTCCCCGGCCCAAACCCGTAGACCTGGTGGCCAAAATCAAAGAGAAGATCGGCCGCAGCAGGCGACCGGCGGTGCTGATTCACATCAGCGAACGGCACTTCGGCCAGCCGGCGGTCGACCCGACTGCGCGGACCGAGCTGACGCTCTTGGCCCAACAGACCGGCTTTGAGACAATCGATCCGGAGGAGGGCCGAGCGAGCCAGGCGGAGGTGGTCATCCGCGGGGAAGGCTTCAGCGAACTGGCCGGGCAAACAGGACGTTTGACTACCGTCAAGGCCCGTGTGGAGGTCAAGGCAGTCGATGCGCACACGGGCAAGATCATCGCCGTTGACCGGCAAGTGGCGGTGGCGGTGGACCTGAGCGAACAGATCGCCGCCAAGCAGGCCCTCCAACAGGCCGCGGCGGAAATCGCCCTGCGCCTGCTGCCCAAGATCACACGGCCGGTGAAGAAGCGCACCCGATAGCCACGAAACCTCCGTCCACCAGGCGAAGGGATAGCCGGCTCGCTCAGCGATTCGAAAAGGCACGACCATGAACGTGGGTGAACGTCACATCGCGAACCGGCGGCAGACGTGGGGCGGACTTCTCCTCGGTACGTGTGCCGCGTTGGGCCTGTGTTTGTCGCAGCGGCCGGTTGCCGAAGGGGGCCAAGCCCGCACAGCCGAGCCCGTTTATCGCCGTTGGGCGATCCTGGCCACGCCGGCGGTTGAGGAAACGGGGTTTGTTGATCTGCTGACGGCCAGGTTGTCTGAACAAGAAGACCTGGAGCTGATCGAGCGGCAGGATCTTCAGCGCATCACGGCCGAACTCGAACTGGCCGCCGCGCTGGCCCCGCAAGCTGCCGGGCAGCGGCTTGAGCTGGGCCGGTTGGTCGGTGCCGACGGACTGCTGTTGCTTTCTTTGGGGGCAGGAGGCGTTGGAAAGACCGCTGGCGAGCAGGGGCAACCGGGCGCGGCAAACGAGAAGCCCTTCTTGAAACTGGTGATCTGCGAGTGCCGCTACGGCGCCCGGCTGACGCTGGAATACGTCCCTTACAGGGCCGACCGCTTGGAGGCAATGGCGCGCCAATGCGCAGAGCTGCTGGAACAGACGCGCCAACGCTTCGCTGACGGCCTGCGCCAGGTGATCGCTGTGACGCACTTCGTATCGAAGAATCTCACGCACGATTACGACCACTACCAGGCCGGCTTCGCCCACCTGGTTGCCAGCGCCTTGATGAGCTACCCCGGTGTGGCGGTGGTGGAAACCGAAGAGGCTCATGCCGTCGCCGGGGAGCTGGCCCTTCGAGCCGGTGATATCGAAGCGCGGCTGGTGCCGTTATTCGTGGAGGGCGAATACCGGATGTCAGGCACTGAGCCCGGCGCCCATGCGGCCGTGCGGCTGACGGTCCGCGTAAGCGACGGCAGCCGTGTCCGGCTGGCGCTGCACCAAGGCGAACTCAGGCTTGATCAGGTGGTCCGGTTGCTCTGTGAGCGATTGCCCAAGGAGCTGGTCCGCCTGGCCCGGCAGAAGGCCACCGTAGCGTTGGACGCCGGCGCCCAGCACGCGATGCTCACTGCCCGTGCTCGGGTGTTTTCCCGACTCGGCGCCTACGAACACGCCATCGGTCTGGCCGAAGCGTCGCTGCTGTTGCAGCCGGACGATGTGTCAACTCGCCTGCTCGTCATTGGCGACTACCTTCGCTGGCTTGCGGTGCGTGAGAAAGCGATCAGATCGGAAGAGC
>DQVB01000665.1 GCA_015661985.1 Planctomycetota bacterium
ATTGGCGCTTCAAAGAAGATCAGGAGATGCTCGTTTCCAACCAGGCGATGATCGGGCGCTTCGTCTCGCAGCCCGGTGCTACATTTCGCACGACGCTGCGTTTCACCAATCTGGAGGATTGGGAACTGGGAGCCCTGTTGTTTTGCTTGGTGCCGACCGCCTGTGCCGTACGCCAGTTGGCCAAATCGCTTGGCGATGCAGGCGAACCGGTGTTGAACTGGCTTGACCCACATGGGGCCAAAGAGACCGATTGCCAGCCGCTGTTGGCGCACAAGCTAGGGCACGGCCGCCCGCTCGGCCTGGGCAGCGTTACCTACCAAGTCGATCGCATGCTGCGCATCGGCGCCAAGTCGCGGACCGATGCCGAAGCCGACGTGGTCCAGGTTGAGTGGTACGAGAGACGGAAAGACAGCGCTGCGGCGCACCCGGGCCAAGGTGGCCCGGCGCGTTGCGCAGAATCGCCTCACCAGAGCCCGAAAGACATCGATACGGCGCAGCAGGAGCTTCCGAAAGACATTGATACCGTGCAGAAGGAGCTTCAGGAGGCGCTGGCAAGTTGGCTGAAAACGCAAGCGTTTGCCGGAAAGCCCGCCGACTTGAAGAACTGGGTTCGCGACGTCTTGGTGCCGTGGCTGGAAATCCATCGGTACGCCGGCCGCACCCGGTACGACTACCCGCGCGACGTGCCACGCCGTCCCAGAGATGCGAGCGTCAGCGGCGACGACGAAACCATCTTCAACTACCACACTAACCTGCGGCAGAAACACGCCCTGGGACGCAAGCAGAACGCACCACGAGACAACAAACGCGATCTGTACGGCCTGTCGGAACTGGACCAGTTCGACTGATGGAAACGCAAGATGGTGTTCGCACAATGTGAGCTATCGGGGCAGTTAACTGGTCCATCCCGATCGCCGCAAACCAGAAACTGGAGTTGCCGGCAAGCTCGAGCCCGACAACAGTGAGGACTGACCATGCCAAAAGACTTCGTTCTGGTTGCCACAATCGGGGCCAGCGACATTCAGGTCGTGCATGGTCCGGAAGGTACAGACGGAACACCCCGTCGTTTTCGCCTTCGTCGAGGGCACGAACGGAGCTTCCATCAGGCCTGCCTTGATGAGGAGTTTCCAGTTCAGATGCTCCCGCTGCAAGCGACACTTAGCGTCGAGCGTGCTCGCTGGGAACTCGGATACGATCCTGACCAGCGCCGCCTGTCCAGCGGGCTGACCGAGGAGGACGCTGACATCGTCGAGATCGATTGCGCCAGCGGGATTACGCTGTGCAGCCCGATTCTGGCGGAGCTGGCCGACTTGCTGCACCAGCGTCAAGAACAGAACCGGCTCGGCCGGGCGCGCGCCGTGTTGCTATTGACCACCAGGCGATCCGCTGGGCCCTTTGCCGCGCAGGAGCCGATCGCCGCTGCTGCCCTGCTGCGCCCCTGTTTGGCTCAGGCTTTCCAGATCCCTGAGCCGCAGGTGCAAGAACAGGTGTTCCTCAAAGACAGCGAAGAGCTCTATGACGAAGATAAAGCGGGGCAGCAGCATCTGTCGTGTGCAGCCGCGCGGCGCATCGATGAAGCGATCCTGGAACTCAGACAGTGTCATCCAAACACGCGGTTGATCATATCCGACGTCGGCGGATTGCCTGAAGTGAAACCGGTGTTGGCCGCTTCGGCCCGTTATCGTTTCGACCAGCATCTGCAATTCCTTCGTCGCGGAGAAACGGCTGGCCAACGTGCCGTCCGCAGGGTCATTATCCCACCGTCCGAGTCGCTTACCACACGGTACCAGGTTTCCCAGTTGATCCAGGGAGGAGCCTTGGACGCAGCCGCACGATTGGCCGGGGCCGTCGAAGCCGCGCAACAAGAGAAAGAGCCCTGGCGCCGCTGGCTCATCGAGACGGTTCGCTTTCTGAACGGTGATCTGTCGACGGTGCAAGGCGACAGCAGACTCCCCTGGCCGGACGAATCATGCATGCGAAGACTGGTCGAGCAGATTGCCGCAGCCGATCCCGCCTTGCGCGTCGCCTTCCGCGTCGAATCGGCACTGCGAGCCAGCGATTGGCCCGCCGCTCTGCGCGAGTCCTTCAACTTCTTCGATATCAGTCGCCTGGCGCGCGTTCGGAAGGAGCTCAGTAACCGCCGCAGTAGGCGATGCATCGACGCAGATGGTCATTCCTTCTACCCCAAGCTCGTTCGTAAGGCTCTGCAACATCGGCTGCCACGTCAGTGGAAAGCCAAGCAGTGCATCCCTGTCTCCGGCGAACGTGGCCACAAGGCAAACGGTCTGACAAAGATCGTCAAGCTGTTCCGAGCGGATCGGCTGGCCGATGTGGCACAACTGCACGAGATGATTGAGCCGTTGCGACCCCTTCGCAACCGTGAGGCCCATACCGGGTTGCGGGAGCAAGACATTCAGGAGCTGCGCCGGCTGGCGGAAGGCCTTCCGGCGCCGAGTGAAAATCTCCGCGGCGGTCTGGACCACTCACCCAGTCATCCCGCTGAGGTGCACGAGGAAGGGCCGGCAACCCCTCCGCTTTGGTCCACCGGGAATCCTCGGTTCTTGGCTAATCCCGCGGTGCAGGCCATTCTCCAGAAGCTCGGCGTCCCCGAGCCAGCCGCGCTCTACGACGGGCTCATTGAGGCCATCGACCACGATATGGACGCCTTTTCGTTTCGTGAGTGCAAAAAGGGGTCAGATGATGACCAACGAAAGGATCTTCGACGCCGTTGAGTTTGCTGTGAGGGCTCATCGGGGCCAGGTGCGCAAGGCGGGCGGCGGGCCGTTTGTGGTGCACCCCATCGCCGTGGGCAGGATCCTGCTCGACGAGGGCTGCCCGGATGTGGCCGTGATTGCGGGGTTCCTTCACGATACCGTGGAAGATACACCTGTGACGTTGGACGAAATTGACCGCACATTTGGTCCGGACGTGGCCAGCATTGTGGCTGGCGTGACCGAACCGGATAAGTCGCTGCCATGGGAAGATCGGAAACAACAAACGCTGAAGAAACTACAAAGTGCAGCGCAAGAGGTGCTGATGGTTCACTGCGCCGACAAGCTCCACAATTTGTGGTCTCTTCGCACCGAGATCGAACGCGACGGACCCGAGACAGCCTGGGGGCGCTTCAAGCGCGGTAGAGAAATACAGCTCTGGTATTACAGCGGCGTGCTGGAGACGATCCAGCTACGTCTGGAAGGCTTCCGAATGCTGAGTCTTTACCGGGAGGCTCTGCACGAGGCGGCCCAAGCGGGCTGAGCGTACCTTTTTTGCTGGTGAAGACCATGGGAGTGGCAGCGCCGTGAGTGAAACGGAGCGACTGGTCGTTGTGGCGACCTTCGGACAACGGGACTTGCAGATCCTGGCGGCAGACGGCCAGGGGCGGTACAGCGTCGAGTCCGATCGAGAATGCGTGCGCCCGATTCATCAGTGGCTGTTGGACCACCAGGGCAGCGGCCGGTACCGCTTCGGCCTCTCACAAGACCTGGTGGAACGTGTGGAAGAGAAGCTCCAGTTCCAGTGGCACGATGGGCGGCCGGATTTCACCGGTTCACACGCCACTTCCGGTGTGCATCCCGCACGGCCTGGTGGTTTCGGCATTTCCAACAACAATGACGACTGCATTTTGTGCTTCCCAAGCTGCTAAATGGCCGTGCGCCATTCGGCGTCAGGATTGGGATTGTAGCAAGTCGGGAAAAGCCGGACAATGGGAATTGGTGGGGATTACCGGCACCCTGAACGCGAGGTTCGCAGGAGGGATTCCCATGGATGGTACTATTCCCGGAATTCCACGGAAGGAGAGGCGGAGGATGGCGAAGAGATGTACGAAGTGCAAGGACGCCAGGCTCAAAACGCGGTACTTGATCACTCTGAACCTGGCGGAGGGACGGTCGGTGGCGGACACCGCCAGGGCCTTGAAGGTGAACCGGAGCACGGTGTATCGGGTGGCGGCGCGGTTCCGGGAAG
>DQVB01000143.1 GCA_015661985.1 Planctomycetota bacterium
GGCGCGGTCGGGAGACCGGCCACAGCGCCGGGGTGGAGACCTTCGGTCGCGCTGGGTGGCGCGGTCGGGAGACCGGCCACAGCGCCGGGGTACCGCAGGCACTGGAGACCTTCGGTCAGGCCATGTGCGGGGTCAGGAGACCCGCGCACAGCGCTTGCGGGGTCAGGAGACCCGCGCACAGCGCTTGGGCACAGCGCTTGGGCGGGGTTTTGAAACACGCTCTTACTCTGGGAGTTGCACAATCGCTATCCGGATGCGAAGAAGATTCACGTCATTTTGGACAACTATGGCATCCACAGCACGAAGGAAGTGGAGAAGACTTCAGGCACCAAGGCGGGCCGGCGCTTCGAGCTACACTTTTTACCTCCGTACTGTCCGGGTGGCAATCGGATCGAGCGGGTGTGGGAGGATCTTCATGCCAACGTTACGCCGGACTACGAATGTGTGCGGATGTGCGCTTCTGTGAGGACCGTTCGATACTATTTGCGGAAGCGGAACAGGGAGCTGCAACAACAGGCCATCCGTGCGGGCCAACGGGCCGCATGGCGCCGCATCGCGCACGGTGATTTAGCCAGTCTCGTGACCGTGGGAAGGGGTCTTTCCCGCTGCCGCCAATCGCGGACGCATGTCGGCTTTGGGACAAACTGGCCGAGGACAGGGCGTCATGTTGTGGCATCCGCCCGGCGTGCGCATGTTCGTGGGCTGGACCTGCGAGGGGCGAGTGAGCGCCGACAGCTGGGTGGACCCCCATGATCCGAATTCACGCCCGGGGGGCGTCAGCCACTGGTCTGTCCGGGACAGCGCTTCCACGGGGAGGCTCTTCGTGTAAACTGGAGGAGCGACATCTGGAGGGAAGCTGCAACCCGGTCTACTGGAGGAACGCTGTTGGTGGACGGCCCGACGGATTGGATGGTGTTTGTGGGATACCTGGCGCTGGTTCTGGTGTTGGGCGTCTGGTTTGCCCGGGGGCAGCGGACGAGCGACGACTATTTTGTGGCGGGGCGGCGGATGAACTGGTTCGCCGTGGGGGTGTCGCTTTTTGCCACGGCCTTCAGTTCGATTGCCTTCGTGGCGTTGCCTCGCGAGGCGGCCTACGGCGACTGGCATCTGCTGGTCACCTATTTGTGTATTCCCTTGATCATCACGCCTGTCCTGTGGTGGCTGTTCGTGCCGATCTACCGCCGCCTGGGCTTGACCAGCGTGTATGAGTACTTGGCCATCCGGTTTTGTCCGGCCATGCGACGGCTGGGCACGGTGCTGTTTGCCGTTTACGCCCTGGGGTGGATGGGCACGATGGTCTACGCCACAGGGCTGATCATCAAGGCGGCGTTGGGCTTGGACGCGGCGCAATTCACTTGGAGCCTGGTGGGCATTGGGCTGTTCGCCACGCTGTACACCGCTGTGGGCGGGATCCGGGCGGTCATCTGGACCGACGTATTGCAGGCTGCGGTGTTGGGCGGGGGCGTGGTGCTGGTGCTGCTGTCCGCTGTAGGGCGGGTCGAAGGGGGGTGGGCAGCCGTGTTCCAGATGGGACTGGAGCACGGCAAGTTCCGCATGTTCGACATGGACCCGGAGCTGACGCGGCGGGGCACCTTCTGGTCCGCCTGCGCGCTGGGGCTGTTTGCCTATCTGCCCGGCTACACCACTTCTCAGGTCACGGTGCAGCGGTACCTATGCACGCCTGGAGTGAAGGAGGCGCGGCGGGCGCTGGTCACGAATGCCCTGGTGGCGACCGTGGTGGCGGTGTTGTTTTTCCTGGCCGGTTCGGTGCTTTTTGCCTTTTACCACCAGCCCGGCGCGGGCGGCTTTCCATCGCTGGAGAAAAAGGACCAGCTGATGCCGTATTTCGTGTTGGCCGAAATGCCTTACGCAGGGCTGAGCGGCCTGGTCCTCTCGGGCCTGTTTGCCGCGGTGATGAGCACCATCGACAGCGGTATCAACAGCCTCACGGCCGTGGTCGCTTACGACTGGCTTTCCGGCCGACGGCTGCGGATGGCTGTGAACCGACTGTTGACTTGCGCGTTCGGTCTGTGCGTGATCGGGGCCGCTCTGGTGGTGCCCCTTTTGGGCGAACATGTGATCGACATCATCGCCCGTGTGGCGGGGCTTTCGCTGGGGCTATTGCTCGGAGTGTACCTGATGGGGATGCTGGTTCCGCGCGCCAACTCGGCAGGGGCGTGGCTGGGGCTTGGGGCGGGGGCAGGGTGCCTGACGTGGGTTTGGCTGGCCACCGACGTGGACGCCTGGTGGTACGGCGCCTTTGCCTGCCTGCCTGTGATCGCCGTGGGGGTGCCGGCCAGTTATCTGGCTCGGTCGCCCCGCCCCGAACAACTGGCCGGACTGGCCTGGAATCCCGCCCGGGAGCAGGTGCGATGAAGATAGCGCGGCGCAAAGAGCGGACAGCTCGCGTGGGCCTCTTCGGTGTGGGCCACCATACGTATTGGCGGCAGTTCGAAGGGCTGCTGGAGCGGATGCACCGGAAGCTGGAGACGCTGGAGGCCAAGCTGCGCAGCCACGGCGTCTCGGTGACGAATTTTGGCATGGTGGACCGCGCGCAGGCGGCCTATGGGCTGCTGCGTCGCCTCAAGGCCGCGAACCTGGACCTCATCTTCTGCGACATGGTGACTTACGCCACCAGCTCCACCTTCGGCATCCTGGTTCGCGAGCTGGACGTGCCCATCGTGCTGGTGGCCCTGCAGCCGTTGAGGGCCCTGGATTACCCGCGGGCCACGACATTCATGCAACTGGCCAACGACGATTTCTGCAGCGTGCCCGAGTTCACCGGCGTGGCCATACGGATGGGCAAGCGTCCGCCGCCGGTGATCCTGGGCACGCTGGAGGGAGATCCCCAGGCAGACGCCGAAATCGCTCGCTGGTGCGATATCGCCAAAGTGCTCCACGACCTGAGAGGCGCCCGCATCGGGCACTTGGGCCATGTGCTGGAAGCGATGCTCGATATGCACAGCGACCCCACGGCCTTCACCGCGGCCTTTGGCTGCCACATCGTGCAGACCGAGCCGGATGACCTGCTGCGTCTGGAGCGCACCGTGACGGATGCGGAGATCGAAGCCAAAGAGGCTCAGATCCTGGAGATGTTCGACACGCCCGATCCCAAGTCGGACCCGATCACGCGCAAGCTGACGCCCCAGGACCTGTACACGGCGGCCCGTGTGGCCGTGGCGCTGGACAAGTTCGTCGATGAGTATGACCTGGACGGACTGGCCTATTACTACGAAGGCGCACCGGACAGCGAGATCCGCCGCCTGGTCACAAACCTGATCGTAGGCAATTCGCTGCTCACCGCGGCCGGGTTTCCCATGTGCGGCGAAGCGGACTTGAAAACCTGCATCGCCATGCTCATCGAAGACCGGCTCGACATGGGCGGCAGTTTCGCCGAGTTCCACCCCATCGATTTCAACGAAGGGTTCGTACTGGTGGGCCATGACGGCCCGCACCATATCAACATCGCCGAAGGCAAACCCGTCCTGCGCAGCCTGGTCAAATACCATGGCAAACCGGGCGCGGGGGCAAGCGTGGAGTTCAAGATCAAAGAGGGGCCGATCACGATGCTGAGCATCGGCCTGACCGGTGAGGGGAAGTTCAAGTTTGTGATCGCCGAGGGGCAATCGGCGCAGGGGCCTATCCCAGCCACCGGGAACACGAACACGCGGGGGTTCTTCAAACCGGATGTGCGCACGTTTCTGAAGCGCTGGGTGGCCGAGGGACCGACGCATCATTTCGCCCTCGGCGTCGGCCATCACGCCGAAACCATCCGCCAGATCGCGGAGATCCTCAACGTTCAAAGCGCGGTGGTCGCTCGGGGTTGACCAGGCGGAGACCGCGCTCCGAGCGAGCACAGGTGGGGTTGTACGCTGCCCGGGCTGATGCCCGTCCGGCAGCCTCCGATATCGAAGGTTCTTGCCACGAAAGGGAGAACGGATGAGCGAAAATGGGCCAGCGACGATGTGCACCGTAGCGCGACAGGTGCTCGCAGCGGTGCTTGCAGGCATCCTCTTATCTGGCGTGCAGCTCCGGGAAGCTGTCGCCGCGAAGGGCGGCGAAGTGCTTTACAACGGGATCGTCTTGCCGGCCGATTGGCCCCCGCGCATGGAACGGCTGCCTCGCGATCCCGTCCTGCCGCCCTATCTTGCTTCTCCGCCGGATGTGGTCCCCATCGACGTGGGCCGGCAGCTTTTCGTGGACGATTTTCTGATCCAGAGCACGACCCTCAAGCGGACGTACCACACGTCGCGTTACTACCCCCAGAATCCCCTGTTGGTACCGGATCGACCGTGGGAGACCAAGACCAAGCCCAATCCATGCGCTATGGTTTTCAGCGACGGCGTGTGGTACGACCCGGAGGACGGCCTTTTCAAGATGTGGTACATGGGCGGCTACGTGGCGGGCACCTGCTACGCCACGTCCAAAGACGGAATCCATTGGGACAAGCCGGAATTGGATGTGTTCAGCGGCACGAACCTAGTCCAGCAGGGCTACCGGGATTCGGCCACGGTGTGGTTGGACCTGGAGGCGAAGGAGCGGCGCGGGCGGTTCAAGATGGGATATTATTCCGGGGGAAAACTGGTTCTTCAGACTTCGTCGGACGGCGTGCATTGGAGCCAGCCTGTCCAGAGCGGGCCGACGGGTGATCGGACGACGTTCTTCTACAACCCGTTCCGGAAGAAGTGGGTCTTCAGCCTTCGCGCCGGGGCCAGCGGTTTCGGCCGCATCCGCAAGTATTGGGAGGCGGACGATCTGCTGGCCGGTGCGGCGTGGAAAGCGGACCAGCCGGTCTTGTGGGTGGGGGCGGATAGCGCCGACCCCATGCGAGAGGACCTGAAGACCGCCCCGCAATTGTACAATCTGGACTGCGTGGCCTATGAAAGCCTGCTGCTGGGGCTGTTTACGATCTGGCGCGGCCAGCCAGCTGATCGGGCCAAGCCCAACGAGGTCTGCCTTGGCTTCAGCCGAGACGGCTTCCACTGGTACCGGCCGGACCGGAGAGCTTTCGTTCCTGTTTCTGAAACACAAGGCGATTGGAATTGGGGCAACGTCCAGTCGGCGGGGGGCGGGTGTCTGGTGGTCGGCGACCAGTTGTACTTCTACGTCAGCGCCCGGGCAGGCATCCCGGGCTCGCGCTCTTCGGGCCGTTGCACCACGGGATTGGCCACTCTCCGCCGCGACGGATTCGCGTCCTTGGATGCCGAAGACGAAGGCGTACTGACCACGCGGCCAGTGCGGTTTCGCGGGCGGTTCTTGTTTGTGAACGCTGACACGAAACAAGGGCAGCTGCTGGTGGAAGTGATCGACCAGGACGGCGAGCCCATACCCCCGTTCACTCGCCAACGGTGTGTGCCTGTGCGCGAAGACAGCACCCTTGCCCGCGTGCGCTGGCAAGGTGCCGAGGAGCTGTCCACCGTGGTTGGCAAGCCGGTGCGGTTCCGGTTTTACCTCCAGCACGGCAGCCTTTACGCCTTCTGGGTCAGCCCCGATGAGTCCGGCGCCAGCTACGGGTACGTGGCCGCCGGCGGCCCGGGACTCACGGGCCCCGTCGACAGGGCGGGACGGAAAGGATCGAGGCCATGAAGAAGCATAGTGGAGCGGTCACCCGGGTCCGGTGTTCGCACGTCCGTGTGGCCGCCCAACGAGCCGAGGATTCGGATGTTCCTGATGGACGGGCCGGGCGCACTCGATCCGACGCGCGCTGGCGAAAATCAGAGTCGTGAAAAAGACCGATTACCCAGACCATTCGTGTTCTCAGCTGATGCCAGGAACATGCCCACCATAGCC
>DQVB01000363.1 GCA_015661985.1 Planctomycetota bacterium
GAACAGCCGGGCGGCCGGCGGCCCCGCCGGCAGCGCTGGCTTCAGGCGGTGAGGTACCCCCGGACCGCAGCGGCGCCTTCCAAACGAGAACCACGCACAGCACCAACAGACCGGCCACGCCGGCCGACCCTACCAGCCGGCGCAAGTTCCTGGCCTGTTGCGGCGACTGCCTTTCACTGTCTGCCTTGGAGCGTTTCATGCATTTGCCGGTAGGTCGGGTTGTTCGGATCCAGGCGGATCGCCTCCCTCAAAGCCGCGCGGGCCGTGTCCATTTCGCCGGCGCGTTCTGCCAAAGCGGCCAACAGGGCCCAGGCCCGCGGCGTCGGTTCCAGCTCGATGGCCCTCTCGCACAGCTGACGGGCCTGAGCAGGGTCCTGTCCGGAGCGAAAGTAAAGTTCGGCCAACCCCAGGTAGCCGACACCTCGCTCCGGAGCCCGCCGGCAGAGCTCCCGCAAAACCCGTTCGGCCTCGTCGGATCGGCCTAGCCTGGCCAGCAGAATCCCTTCGTTCTTCACATGCTCCCATTCTTGCGGTTCCAGCTGCTGGAGTTGGCGCACCCAAACCAAAGCTTCGTCCAATTTGCCTTGACGTTCGCACAGCGACGAAAGCATCCGCCGGGCTTGCGTGTCCTTGGGATCGATTGCCACGGCCTCCACGAGGCACTGGCGGGCCAGCGCGAGGTCGTCGTCAGCCAGACATGCTGTGGCTGCCAGTCGCAAGATCTCGGCGATCCGTTGGGGCATGAACAGTTCGTCCCGCAGACGATGGCGGTCCCCCATCGTCCGCTCCTGGTCCATTTGGCGGGACTTGTAGCGGTCGAACAGCTCGCGGTACCGTTTCGCTCGCTCCGACTGTCCCAGTCGGGCGCAGACCAGGCTGAGTTGATACAAGGCGTCCACTCGCTCCTGATCCAGCACCACAGCGGTCTCCAATGACCGCATGGCATCTTCCCAACGTCCCAGTCGATGATAGGCCAGGCCGAGCACAAGGTATGTATCGGCCGTCCCCGGCACATGACGATGGTGCTCTTCGAGCACGCGGCATGCCTCCTGGGAGCGATCCAGATGCCGCAGCGCCGAGGCCAGGATCCCCACGCAGCTGGAATTGTCCGGATTCGCTTCCAGGGCCGTCTCCATGAGCTGAACGATGCGATCGTAGCGCGACTCTTGTTGCGCCAAGGCCACGAGGCGTGAATAGCCCAGGCTGTGGCGTGGGTCGAGCTCAACGCAGCGCTCCCAGCACGCCGTCTCGCCCTGGGGATCATGAGCCAAGTAGTACAAGAGGGCCAAAGCGGCCACAGCGCCAGCACGCTCGGGGTGCCGCTCGAGCACGCGGGCAACCAACCCCCGGGCCCGGCTGAATAACTCCTGGTACTCGGCCGTGGCATCCGCAGGCACGTCGGGCAACTCGTATCGCCAAGCTGAAGCCTGGCCGGCACCGGAGGGAAGAGATAACAGGGAAATCCGCCCGCCCGCCAGCCCCGTTATGAGGCCAGCCGCAACGACCGAAACCAGAACTCTACGCGCCTTTGATGAAAGATCTGCCAACCGACGATTCCCGGCATAAGTGGTGGTGGCCGGCCGGAGCCGCCGTAACAAGCCTTGGTCAGCCCACCGACCTCTTGCCGCGACGACGCGGGTCACTGGGGCGACGAAGGAGCCGTGTCAGACATAACGTATCAGAATAACATGACCTTTTCGGCCGTGTGGTCTGGGCGTCTCGTCTGCAACTGCCAGCAGCCGAGACCCCTGCACCACAGTGCTTTGGTCAACTTGTTCTGTCACGCCTGCTAAAACCGATTCTATTCCGTCCAAGGCGCCTGAGCAATCGGACATGAATACCCCCAAGCGGTACACGGGCCGGGAGGGACAGGACACCCCTTGTCTATGTAAAGACATGCCACCGATGTGGTGATCACAGCCCGGCCCGTGGCCAACGAATTACGCGGCGAATGTCCACTCAGGGGGTTGACGCGCCGGGCGGTCGGTGGCATAAAGGCCATGGGATTATTGCTGGCTGCGCCAGCGCGCGGATGACTCGTCGAAGGGGCCTGCAAGATGGGTGGTGGCCGCGAGGGCACAGGCCACGCCGGATGTTGCTGGCGCCAGTCGGTGTGAAACGGTCGGCGCGATGCCAGCGGCGAATGGTGTGGCGTGCCGCAGGTGCGGAGCCACTTGACTCACTACGTGTCCGGGAGAGTGCAAGGAGAACGAACAAATGTTGCGATTCTGGTTCTCATGGGTTGTCTGTGGTCTGGCTGCCGCCGTTCTGGCCGGTTGTGGCGGCGGTGAGCTGGATGTGGTCCCTGCAACCGGTACAGTGACTTTGGATGGGCAGCCGGTGGACGGCGCGACGGTGACATTTGTGCCCCAGGATGCGGACGGGCGTACTGCCACCGGAACGACAGACCAGTCGGGCAAGTTCGTCTTGCAGACTGCTGGGGCCGGTGAGGGTGCTCTGCCAGGCAAGTACAAGGTCACCGTCTCGAAGGTCGCTGTGGGGGCGGCGGCTGGCACTGAGGCTACAACTGAAGAGCAGGGGATGCAACAGGTGATGCAGCAGATGCAGGGCGCGCGCGACCCGGCCGCTCAGTTGTCCAAGCCGCTCCAAGAGCAGGATCAGCTGCCAGCAAGGTACAAGTCGGCTGACACGTCGGGGCTCGAGGCCGAGGTGAAGGCAGGCGAAGACAACAATTTCACTTTCGATCTGAAGACATCCGGCTAGTAAGCCGTGACACAAGAGGAACGCTCACGCCTTTTGCGTGCGGCGAGCACCTTGGGGAAATGTGACAAGTTTCCTACGAAGGTGTAGCGGGCCCCGCCAGAGTCGGGCACATGGAGGATAGGACCCGCTATTTTGGTTAGAAAAAGCCGGCAATATTACACTTGTCGAGATCTGTGTTCCCCAGGA
>DQVB01000572.1 GCA_015661985.1 Planctomycetota bacterium
GCTCCCTGCCCCCTGGCCTTGAAGACCATGAATAGGGCTGAAGAGATCGTTACACGGTTTGTTGTGTGCATCAACAATGCGGAGTATCCGGCCTCGTTGGAGTTGCACAAGATCTATCGGGTGTTGCCGGATGAAGATGCGGCCATTGAGGGAGACGTGCGGGTGATCGATGAGAGCGGTGAGGATTACCTGTACCCTGCCGAATGGTTTGTCCCCATAGAATTGCCGCCTGAGGTCGAGCGCTCTTTGCTGCAAACCGCTTGATGTACCCAGTAGCGCGCTGCGTAACAAGGCGCTGCAGCGGACGCGGTACCCGCGCCGCTGAGCTTGGCGGTTAGGCGGCTACTTGTGTTGCAACATGGTGCTTGGGGAAATGGGGGGTGATGGGCTTTGAAATGATCGGTGAGATCACGGATGTGGAAACCATCGCAGTGGGTAAAGCCATTCGTGAACTCAAACGCCCTTGAACCCGAGCTCCACGCCGGATCAGCCTTCAGGGGTCGGGCGACCTTGTCACGGCTTTTCCTGCGGCCAGCCCATACGGCAACACAGGTTCACCTGCGTCGTTTCGGGAGAAAGCGGTCAGGAGGGGGGCCCTGAAGCTCGATCCCTCGCGAGACGCCCGAATCGACGTCCCGCGATCCCTGGGACCCCGTGTCCCGTTGGGCCGGGTCGGCAGGCCAGTGTCGGCAACGGGCTCGCCCCGGCTGAAGCGTTGGAGCGCGCGAGCGGGGCAGAGACGACTTGCCCGGCGCCACTTTGCAGTCGCCTCGCCGGCTGACTATGATGGGGTGTGACGCCCGCTGGCGCGCGGGCACGTGTTCGAAAGGGTTCTCGGCGCTTGGGAACGGGTACCCTTGGACGGCCCTTCGGGCCATGGGATCGGTGCTGGGCGCGCCAGGTCTACGTACCCGGGTGGCCTTCGTGAGTCCTTCCCTCCCGGTAGCCTTACCAGACGGCAGCGGCTGGGCCGCCAGTATACCAGCAGTCTATGTTCGATATCCTCAAGGATCCCCACCGCCGACACCTGCTGCTGACCCTGTTGACCGGGGCTGGCCTTGCCACCTATCTGACCGGGTCCCTCGCGGAGATTGGCGGCTTTGATCTGGCCATGCTCTTGGCCCTCATCGGCGGCCTGCCCATCTACTATGAGGCCCTCAGCGGGCTGGTCCACCGCCGGCTTTCCGCCAGCGTGGCGGTCAGCTTGGCTGCGTTGGCCGCCATCTGGATTGGGGAGTATCTGACCGCGGCGGAAGTGATCTTCATCATGCTCATCGGCGAAAGCCTGGAGCACTTTGCCGTGGGCCGGACTCGGTCAGCCATCGCGGCCCTGTTGGCCATGCGCCCCCAGCAGGCCCGGGTGCGGCGGCGGCACCACCACGGAGACCAGGGCCATGCACACGGTCACCAGCACGGCGATGGCGATCGTGGGGGTGATCCGCATGGGGCCGCGCCGCCGGAGGCCGGCGCGGGGTGCGAGGGTGAGGGCCATGAGCATGAGATCCTCGTGCCGGTCGAAGAGATTCGCCACGATGACATGGTGATTGTCCGGCCCGGCGACCGCATCCCTGTGGACGGCCGGGTGGTCAGTGGCAGCTCGTCGGTCGATCAGAGCCCGATCACGGGCGAGTCGCTGCCGGTGGACAAGGGGCCAGGCGACGAGGTGTTTGCGGGCACGATCAACCTGTACGGCGCACTGGAGTTGGCGGTGGAGCGTCTGGGGGCGGACACGGCCCTGGAGCAGATCATCCATCTGGTTGAGGAGGCCGAGGCGGCCCGCGCGCCCACCCAGCGGTTGGCTGATCGCTATGCCACGTGGTTCGTGCCGATCGTATTGGCCGTGGCTGTGCTGACGTTCCTTGTGGCCCGGGCGATGGATCCGGCGGAGGCGGTCCGCCGCGCCGTGTCGGTGCTGGTTGTCGCCTGTCCATGTGCCTTGGTTTTGGCCACGCCGACGGCCATCGCTGCGGCGATCGGAGCCATGGTACGCCGCGGCGTGCTGGTCAAGGGCGGGGTGGTTCTGGAGCACCTGGGCAAACTGGCTGCGGTGATTTTCGACAAGACGGGCACGCTCACCGAGGCTCGTCTGCGCGTGGCCGAGGTGTTCGCTGCCGAAGGCGTCGAGCCCCGGGAGGTGATCCGTCTGGCCGCGGCCGTTGAACGGCATTCGGAGCATCCCATCGGGCGGTTGATCGTCGAGCGGGCCGCAGCGGAGGGCTTGGCCGACCTGGAGGCCAGCGATTTCGTGGCCCGTGCCGGCTTGGGGGCAGAGGCGGTGGTTGGTGGCCGGGCCATCCGGGTGGGCAGCGTTCGTCTGATGGAAGGGGCGGGGATCTCCGTGCCTGACGATTTGGGGGGTCGAATTGGCCATCTGAGTGACCGGGGGGCGACCGTGGTGCTGGTGGCCCACGGAGAGCGGACCATCGGCGGGGTGGCTGTGGAGGACACGGTACGGCCCGAATCGGCGGAGACGATCGAGCAGCTGCGGCGGCTGGGCGTCGAGCGGATCGTCATGTTGACGGGCGACAACCGCGGGGCGGCCGAATCGGTCGCTGCGCGGTTGGGCATCAACGAAGTCCACTGGGGGCTGTTGCCAGCTGACAAGGTCGAGGCGGTGCGCCGGATCCAGCGTTCGGCCGCGCCGGTGGCGATGGTGGGAGACGGCATCAACGACGCCCCGTCGCTGGTGACGGCCGACGTGGGGGTGGCGATGGCGGATATCGGCACGGACGTGGCCGTCGCCTCGGCCGATCTGATCCTGGTGGGCGACGATCTCCGCAAGCTGGTCCAAGCGGTCCGCTGCGGACGGCGCATGCTGCGGATCATATGGCAGAACATCCTTTGGTTCGCCCTTTTGTTCAACGCCGTGGGGGTGGCGGCCGCCTCGGCAGGGTGGCTGGCGCCGGTGGCGGCTGCGGTGGTCCATCAGATCGGGTCCCTGGCCGTGGTTCTCAATGCCATGCGGCTCCTGGTCGACCCGGGCGTCCTGCGGCGGCAGTTGGGGGCCCTCCGGACAGGGCTCAAGCGGCGTTGGCGGGCCATAGCGGCGGTCGCGTGTGGGCTTCTGGTCGGGCTCTACCTGCTCAGCGGCCTCCACGTTATCCGCTTGGGTGAAGTGGGTGTGGTACAGCGTTTCGGCCGCGTCGTGCAAGAGTTGGAGCGGCCTGGACTCCATTGGCGACTGCCTCGGCCGTTTGGCAAACATTGGCGGGTACGTACCGATGACGTGCGTCGCGTGGAAATCGGCTTCCGTACGATTCCCGGCGTGTTTACCGAGCCGGCGGCCTACGAATGGAGCGTGCAGCATCGCGGGGGACGTTTCCAGCGGCAATCAGAAGAGGCGAACGTGTTGGCCGGCGACGAGAACATGGTCGATGTGACCATGGTGGTCCACTACCGGATTGTTGATCCGGTGGCCGCGTTGTTTCACGTGGGCCCGCAATCGGCCGACGGAACGAGCAAGTGGGACCAGCTGGTGCGCAGCCTGGCCGAGGCCGCGTTGCGAGAAGAGATGGCCGCCCGGCCGGCCGACGACGTGTTGAACCGGCGACGCGGCGAGGTGGAGGAGGGCATAGGCCGGCGTTTGGCCGACGCGTTGGCGCGGAACGGCGCGGGGTTCACCGTGGAAAGGATTTGTCTGGGCGACGTCCATCCGCCTGTGGAGGTGGTGCCCGCGTTCCGCGAAGTGGCCAAGGCGACCGAGGAAAAGGAGGCAGCCATCAACCAGGCTCAGGGTTATCAATACCGGCAGACGGCCCGAGCGCGCGGCGAGGCGGAACAGCTCCAGCGGGGGGCCGAGGGCCGCAAGGCGGAGCGGATCAAGGAGGCCGAAGCGGGGGCGGCCCGATACGTGGCGCTGGCCAAGGCCTTTGCCGAATCACCGCAGGTCAGTTGGTTACGCCTTTATTTGGAGACGGTCGAGACGGTCTTGGCTGGGAAACGCAAGCTGATCGTGGACGGCCCGGCGGGTGGTTCACGGCGGCAGGTGTGGTTGGTCCCCGAAGGGTTGTGGAAAGCCGCGCCCTTCGGGCCCGCTGAAGAGCCTGTAGAGGCGGGGGGCTACACCGAAGGGGACAGAGAAGGGGGTTAGGGATACAGGCTGGGCACGGTTTCAAAGGCCGGTCGACTGGGAAGGGTGTTTCGGAGCCATGAAGAAGACGTGGATGATCGTCGGCGTGGCGGTGCTGTTGATCGCGCTATGGCGGAGTGTGATCTTTGTGGATCAGACCGAGCTGGTGATCGTCACCCAATTCGGCCGGCCCGTGGCCACCTATCGGGAAGCCGGGCTGCGTCTGAAGTGGCCCTACCAGTCGGCGATCCGCATCGACCGTCGACTGCAGATCTACGATCCGCGGCCGTCGGAGTTTTTGGCCAGCGAGAAAAAGAACATCAACTTGGACGTCTTCGTCTGCTGGCGTGTCCAGGATCCTTTGAGATTCCTGGAGACGGTGACGGACATCCCGGGCGCCGAGGCGAGGCTGCACGATATCGTCTGGTCGGAGCTGGCCGCCGAAGTGGGCAAGCGGCCTGTGGATGCCATCGTGTCCACTGATCCGCAAGTGCACCAATTGGACGAGCTGATCCATTCGGTGGCGGCCGCCTGCGCCTCGCGCGCTCGCACCCAGTACGGCATCGACATCGTGGACGTGCGTTTGAAGCGGATCAGCTACCCGGCCGAAGTGCGGGAAAGCGTTTTCCAGCGCATGCGGGCCGAACGGGCACGGATGGCCAACCGCTATCGGGCTGAGGGGGAAGAGGAGTCGATGAAAATCCGGGCCGAAGCGGACAAACAGCGCACCGTGCTCTTGGCCCAAGCGCAGGCGGAGAGCCAGCGGATTCGGGGCGACGCCGAGGCCGAGGCGACTCGGATCTATGCCCAGGCCCACGCCCAGGACCCCCAGTTCTACCGGGTCCAGCGGACGCTCGAGGCATACAAGAGGTTCTTGGACGAGAAGACCACGGTGTTGTTATCGGCCGACTCGGAGCTACTGAGGTACTTGACCCGAGAGCCTGCGGCGGGCGAACCACCGCCTGGTCCCCCGGCGGCCCCCTCGCTGGCTGAACACCCTTCTGACGGAGGGGAACCGTAACGTGCACCGGACGTATGAGCTCCCCAGTCCAGCGCAGGCGAAGCGGCCCGTGCGGTGGCTGGCCCTGCTCCCGTGGCTCGCCGTGGCTTACGCAGCTACCGGCGTGTACTCGGTCGGGCCGGGCCAATTGGCCGTGGTGCGTCGCTGCGGTCGCATGCTGGCGCGGTACCAGACTCCCGGGCTCCACTTCGGCTTCCCCTGGCCCATCGATCGTGTCGATATTGTCGACGTCACCCAGAGCAAACGGGTGAGCATCGGATGGAACCCGCGCCGCGCCGGTGGCACGCAGCCCGCTTCGGCCGCGCCGCAGATGGCCGACGTGGGCCTTCTGGAGCGCACGCTGGGACGGAAGATCGAGCCGCAACAAGCCGAGTGCCTCACCGGCGACCGCAACATCATCATCGCCTCGGCCATCGTGCAGTACCGCATCAGCGATCCGGGCAAGTACCTGTTCCGTGCTGCGGATCTGCCCGCCTTGATCCGCAACGTGGCCTCCAGCGCGTTGGCCCGGACGGTGGCGGGCATGAAGGTGGATGACGTGCTCACGCTCAGGCGCGTGGCCGTCCAGAACGAAGTGATGGAGCAGACGCAGGAGCGTTTGGATCGCTACGACGCGGGCGTGCTGATCACCTCGGTATCCCTGGAAGGCACCAAACCTCCCGACGAAGTGGCCGACGCCTTCCGCGACGTCACTGCCGCCCGGGAAGATCGACAGCGGATGATCAACGAAGCGGAGGGCTACGCCAGCCAGCTGGAGCCGAAGGCGCGCGGCGAGGCGGCCCGCATCCGCCTGGAAGCCGAGGCCTATGCACGCCAAGTGGTGGAAAAGGCGCGAGGTGACGCCGACCGATTCATCCGCGAAGTGGCCCAGCTGCGATACGGCCGCCAACTGACCGTCCGCCGCCTGATCCTGGAGACCGCCGAAGAGGTGCTCCCCCGGCTCAAGAAAGTGATCCTCGACCGCCGCGGCCAGACGCCGGTCGACCTGGGACTGATCGAGGAGAAACCGTGAAAGAGGGCGAGGGTGCAGGTGCAGACATGACGGCGGGCGAACAGCACACGGCCGAACGCCGCAAGGGTTTGCCCGCTCTGCCGCAGGTGGTGACCGCTCTCGCAGTGGTGGCCTTGGTCGCGACCGTGGCCGTGGTAGCACGCCGCCGCGGACGGCTCCCGGAAACGCCCGAGGCGGCCGTCAATGCCCTGTTCGACGCCGCCGGTCGGGGTGATGATGCGGCCTATCTGCGCCTGGTTACCGGCCGGCTGCGCGATGCGCTGCTGGAAACCCGCCGGCAGATGGGGCGGGAAGCGTTCTGCCGGAGCCTGAGGCAAACCACCGCCGGCGTCAAGGGACTGGCCGTAAGCCGGCTGCCCGATGCCCCGGCCGGCACGGTCGCCATGAAAGTGGAGATCATCTTCGCCGACCGCAACGAACGCCAGCGCCTCTTGCTGGTTGAACAATCGGGCGGCTGGGCCATCGCCGAAATCGAAAAGGCCACCATGGTCAGGCCGCCCATCCCCTACGGCACGCCGGTCTTCGAAGAACCGCTGGAAGTCGAATCGCGCCGCGCCCCCGGCTCGTGACATCGCCGCAGGCCGCTTGCCCTCATCGGGTTCGAAAAAAGACTCGCGAGTCGATCACCGATATGTCCATCCGACCTGGCCGGCCGACCCACCAGGACTCCAAGGAGGGACGTTCTCCGACAGAGTTCGGTGACGAGGGGAAGTTCCCCGCCACCCATGACAGGCGTCACCCTGCAGAGCCTCTTTGGCAGTGAAACTTCTCCAGCCACTCGTCGCGCTGTTGGGTGGTCAGTTTGCCCATGTCCACCAGAATCTCACCCAGCCGAGGCCGGCTGGTCTCCTGGATCTCGATCAATGGCTGGACGTCCCGGTCAGTCAGGTACCCGAGTTCGACGGCCGTTTCGCCGAACAGCTCAGGGGTATCGTTCGGTGGTGAGCACATCGGGCACCTGGCGCAGGGTGAACATCTTCCGCCGGAAGGCGATCTGACCGATGTGCGGTCTCTTCCTGCGCTGGACGGTCAACGCGTCGAGCACGGCATCTTCGTCGACCACGCCGCTGTTGATCAGGAACTGGCCGAAGCGGTTTATCTCCATAGCGCCCTGAGTGAACCGTGGTTCCGCTGGCTTTCAGTTGGATGGTGTCACTTTATTATTGCTGTTCCGGCGGGCGAGCTGTTTCGATCACAGCGCTTGCGCCGGTGACACAGGATCGTAGCGTGTCTCTGCCGAGCCGGGCTTTGCTTGACCCCCTACAAGCGAAATACTCTCGGCTCGGAAAGCCAAGGCACAAAAGTGGCGGTCTCCCATGGGGGGAGATCCATGCCCGCATGGCGGCGCCCAGCGCAGGGTTTGGTTCGATGCGGGTCAACCGGGCCCTTCGACGCCGCTGGGGCCAGCCCATGCGGGTGTCGGGATGCCGGAAGGCAAACGGCCGGGTTGCCGGTGGTATGCGGATCAGCCGGGTCGCGCCTGAAGGCCGGTTGGGGTGGTGGCAGTCACCTGCTGCGCGATAGAATGGGCCCATGACGAAAGGCAGATCAGCAGGACAGGAGCGGCGGGTTTGGCCCCGGGCAGCCGTCTGGGGCGTGGTGGCCGTCTGCGGTGGACTGTTGGTTGCCGTGGCGGCGTGGGTGGCCGTGTGGAATGGGCACGCCCTGGCGGCCTCATCCCGCCTGCGGCTGGAAGACATTCCCTTCAACGGAGCCCGCGCGTACCAGTACCTGCGGCAGATCTGCGACATCGGTCCGCGGCCCAGCGGTTCGCCGGGGATGCTGCAGCAGCAGCGCATCCTGGCGGCCCATTTCCAGAAGCTGGGCGGCAAGGTCTGGTTGCAGCGCTTCCGCATCCCACACCCCGTCGACGGCCGGCCGGTGGAGCTGGCCAATCTGATCGTTCATTGGCATCCGGATCGACAAGAGCGGGTCTTGTTGTGCGCCCATTACGACACGCTCCCCTACCCCATGCTCGACCCGATCGATCCGCGGGGAAGGTTCGTGGGGGCCAATGACGGGGGCAGCGGGGTGGCCGTGCTCATGGAATTGGCCCACGAGATCCCTTCGCTTCCGGTCGAGTTCGGGATCGACTTCGTGCTGCTGGATGGCGAGGAGTTCATTTTCAGGAAAAGCGACCGGTTTTTTTTGGGGTCCGAGTATTTTGCCCGCTGGTATGCGGCCAGCAAACCCGGTTACCGGTACCGCTGGGGCGTGTTGCTCGATATGGTGGGCGACGCGGACCTGCAAATCTACCAGGAGCGGAACAGCGTGTGGTGGCGGGACACCCGGCCGCTGGTGGCGGCCATTTGGGACACGGCCCGCCGTCTGCGCGTTCGCGAATTCGTGCCCCGCTGGAAGTACGAGATCCGGGACGATCATTTGATGTTGCGTAACGTGGGCGGCATCCCCACGTGCCTGATCATCGACTACGACTACCCGCCCTGGCACACCCGGGGCGACACGATCGACAAGTGTTCGGCACTGAGCCTGGCCAAGGTCGGTTGGGTGGTGCGAGAATGGCTCAAGTCGGCAGAGATGGGAAGCGCAGCGAGGTAGCACGGGGTGGACGTCTGGTCTTGGGTTGTCATGCCGTTGGTGTTGCTGGGCTTCGCCACGGCGCTGTTGGTGGCGCATGTGCGGGCGTGGCAGCGGGTGCGCTGCCGGGCCGATCAGCTGGGCGTCCGTGAATTGGCCTTCCGCCGCAGCCAATTCCGGCGGCGGATGCAGACCAGCGCCATGCTGGCCGTTCTGGCCATCGGCCTCCTGGTGGGCCGCTGGATCCAAAGCCCACCGGTGGCCCCGCTGATCTTCTTGATCTACTGGATGGTCGTGCTCCTGTTGGTCATATGGATGGGCCTGTTGGCCGTGGCCGACATCGCTTCCACCAAGCACCACTACGGGCGTATCCGCGACGGGTACGTCATCGAACAGGCGCGGCTTGAGGCAGAGTTGCGGCGACGCGAGCGGATCCGGGGCGACGGGCAGCAGGAAGGCGGTTCGGAGGGGAATTCGGCGGACTGACCGTCCCGGCCGGACGGGCCTGCCGCGGCGGCGCCCCAGTTGCTCTTCCCCGGAGTACCGACCGGTTGCCATTTCTTGGGGCCGCACTACATTGGTAGCCGACACCCGTGAGGTACCTTGGCAGTCCTTTGAACAGAAAGGAACAGCTGTGGCGAACAACGTCTACAAGAAGATCGAACTGGTGGGCACTTCGCCGAACTCGTTCACCGAAGCGACGGCCAACGCCATCAGCCGGGCCGCCCAGACGATCCGGAACATGACCTGGTTCGAGGTGGTCGAGCAGCGTGGGGCGATTGCCGATGGGGAGGTTCGCGAGTATCAGGTCACCGTGCGCGTCGGCTTCCGCGTCGAATAACGGACCCGTTTACGAGCCCAGGCCGACGAAGGGGTTCTCCCGCTTCTCCCGCCCCACGGTGGTGGAAGCGCCGTGGCCGGACAGTAGGACCGTGTCGTCGGGCAGGCTGAAGAGCTTCTGGTGGATGCCCTGGGCCAGGAGCTGGAAATTGCCGTCGGGAAAGTCGGTGCGCCCGATCCCTTGGGCAAAGATCACGTCCCCCACGAACACCACGGGCGGCTGGTGGCCGTTGTAGACATAAACCACATGGCCGGCCGAATGACCGGGGATTTCGCGCACCCAAAGATCAATACCCGCGGCCGAAAATCGCTCGCCTTCCCGTACCAAACGGTCAGCCGGGGGGCTGGTCAGGCTGGCCCCGAAATCGGCGGAGAGATTCAAGCGGGGATCGGTCAGCTTCTCCGCCTCGCGGTGGCCTATCACCAAAACGCAGTCAGGCCACCTCTGCTTGAGGGGCCCGTTTCCTGCGACATGGTCACAGTGGCCATGCGTATTCAGTATGGCAGCGGGGGAGAGCTCGAGCCGTTCCAGGGTATCGAGGATCTTGTCGGGCTCCAGCCCTGGGTCGACGACCAGGCAGTCGTGGCGGCCTGCCAGCCACACGATGTAGCAGTTCTCCTGGAAGGGGGCCGACACGACGGTCGTCAGTTCCAGCGGTGGGGCAGTCACGAATTGGCCTCCCTGATTCGGTACCGGCCGGCTAAACTGCAGCGATTAAGCCGCGCAGACCGGCGTTTCGGGACAAAGACGTTAGGCAAGGGCGATGTTCGATCCGAAACATTGTAATGCGCCTGGCGTCGGTGAGCGATAAGGACAAGCGGGGCCGGCCCGGGCATACTCGCCACCCGGGGGGGAAAGGGGGCCGGACAGGGTTTCACGGGCTGAGCGGTTCGGGGCCCAAGCCGGCTGGCCCCGTCGATTGACCGCCGTCGCCCGATCGTGCAGCTCAGACGAAGCGCCAAGGAGGGACGCGGGCCCGGCAGCCTGGAGTGCCGGGCGCACGAGGTGTATCACACCGAAGGACAAGGGAGTGTTATCGATGAGCCTGCGAACCGTGCTGGGGTGGTGTGCAGCGGCCGTGGCCCTTGCCGCATGGCTGCCGTGGGGTTCTGCTGCCGGCCAACAGTTGCCCATCGCGGCCACGCCCACGGGCCGGGCAGGGATGATCAACCGTCTGCCGCCGGCGGCCGGGCACGCCAGGATCGCCGCACGGCCCCAGCAACCCGCGGCGCCGGCCGAAGAGCATCCCCTCATGCCCGCCCTGCGCTGGGCCTACTCGGGCCTGAAGCGCCTCGAGGACATCCAGGACTACTCGGCCATCATGGTCAAACGCGAACGGATCGACGGGGAACTGCGCGAACCGGAATACATGTACGCCAAGGTCCGCCACCGGCCGTTGAGCGTCTACCTGCGATTCCTCAAGCCCGAAAAGCTGGCGGGGCGCGAAGTGATCTGGATCGAAGGGGCCAACAAAGGCAAGATGTGGGCCCACGGCACCGGCGTGGAAAAAATGTTCGGCACGGTCAGCCTGGATCCCACCGGGCCCATCGCCATGCGCGGCAATCGCTACCCCATTACCGAGATCGGCGTCCTCAACCTCGTCCGCCGGCTCATCGAAGTGGCAGAAGGCGACATCCAGTACGGTGAATGTGAAGTGAAGTTCTTCGAGGGGGCGAAGATCAACGGACGCAGTTGCACCTGTATCCAAGTCGTCCATCCGACGCCTCGCCGTGAATTCCTCTTCCACGTGGCCCGCATCTATGTGGATGATGAACTGAATCTGCCCATCCGCTACGAGGCCTACGATTGGCCCAGCGAGCCTGGTGGACCGCCCCAATTGACCGAGGAATACACCTATTTGAACTTCAAATTGAATAACGGTTTCACCGACGCCGACTTCGACATCAACAATCCGAACTACCAGTTCAAACGGCGCTGACGGCCCTTTCGCGCCGTCGGGTCCCGTGCCCGATCCCCCACCGGGCGACGATATTCGCCGAGTGCACCGGCGCGCTGCTGTTCCCGTGTGTGGGCATGGTCTGAAAGGTGCCCGTCTACACCGCTGACCAGACTCGTCAGACAGCGGCCCCGGCCATGCTCCGCATCACAGATTCCGGGCAGCACAACGCGTGACGCGGACCGCGACCTGCCCCTCCTGTGTCGTTCAACGGCAAGCCGCCGGCGTCGGCGGAGGACCGGAGGGTGGGACAAGCAAGCCGCTTTGATGGTGGGCCTGCGGTCGCCGCGGGAGGTTTCCACCGCGAGCCAGACGCTGGGCCGCGCACAGACCCGGTTTGCACCGGCCCACCGCCACCCGCGACAGCATGGCTTGCGGGTGGCCACGGTGCGATCTGGGCGCGCATCATTTCGTGCGGCGGAGCCAGGCGGGTGAGGACCAGACGATGTCCTGGGGGCCCACCAGGGCGCGGACGTAATAGTAAGCCGACTGGCCCGGTTTGAGGTCCAGGTCCCGGAACTGGAACGACGCAGTGCGCGCGTTGGGTTCCGTGGTATAGATGAACTGGTTGTTGCGGATCACCGCCATGGCCCGCACGTCGCCCGGGGCGACAATGCGCGCTTCGATCAGCGGGGCCTCGTCCACGGTGAGTTCCCGGCCCATGGGTTGGCCGCTGAGGCTCACCTGAAAGGCCACCGCCGTGGTGGCACCAAAGGAGCGGCGGGCGCGGAGCGCTTCGATGATCCCGTGGCGGCTGAAGCCGGCGGCTGCAGTCAAGTCGCCACTGCCGCTCGGGTCCTCAACATACACGCAAGCCCGCGCCTGATGGGTCTGACCATGGTCACTGGAGGCGATCACCCCGATGCGCACGTCGCGGGCCAAGGCGTCCCAGAGCGAATGGCCGGGCGTGAAGATCCGTGCCAGTCGGGGGCAGTCCGCGTATTCGTAGCTCCCCCGGGTCTGGAAGATCTCGGCCACCGTCTCGAAACGGCCGTCCCATCGCTGCCAGTCGGTGCGCGAACCGCCGTCGGCCAGCTGATGGGGGATGGCCACGGCGCCGGAGCCCTCCAGGGCGGCAAAGAGCTCTTTCGGGGCGTCGGCTTCGATTACCGGAAAGCCGCGCCGGGGGAGGACCACGTTCTTGTGGCCGCCTCGGGTGCGGAAACTGCCGCCATGTTCGTAGCCGTACACGGCCAGGAACCGCCCGGGGATGGTGTACAGGTCACAGTACTTCTGGCTGCGCCACCAGTCGTAGTCCTGGCGCGGCCGCTGGATCCGGTCGTTGCGATGCTTCAACAGGTCCTGGTCGTGGTCGCTGATGGCCAGCCAATCCAGCCCACAGGCGTCCAGGGCGTACCGATAGGCGTCTTGGAGAGAACCGTCGTAGCCGTTCATGCAGCGGCTGATGTCCGTGTGGCGATGGGTGTCGCCGATGGCCAAGCAGTAGGTTTTGCCGCCTACTTCCCAACGGCGGGGCAGGGCGAAAAGCTCCGGGTCCCGGGCAGCCGGCGTCACGCGGCCCAGATCGTCGGCATCGACCAGCTCGAGCGGTTTTGGCCCGGTGCCAAACCCGGCCAGCGACGTTTCCAGCACGTCGTAATCGACCGGCATGTAGGGGAATCGCCGCGTCCGGCCGTCGGCGGCGAACACCACCCGCAATTGGCCGTCCGCGTCGCGGGCCACGTCCACCCGGATATCCTGGCGGCCGTTGCTCAGAGGGATCAAAACCGGCCGGCTCCACTCCCCTCCGTCGTATTGGCTGGCCAACAAGTTCCAGATCGCGTAGCTCTGGCCGGCGCGAGCCAGTTTCGGGTCGTGCCAGGCCACACGAACTTCGTTGGACATCCGCCAAATCACCCACAACCGGTCCTGGCCGTCCACGGCCACCTGCGGATATTCCACAAACTTCCCGAACGGCTCGGGCAGCCCGTCCATGAACTTCCGCGCAGGTCGCCGCAGCCGGCCGCCTTCCAAGCAGGCCACATCGGTGTGGCGATACGAATGCAGCGTGCCGCCCACCTTGGGATGCTTGCCCCAATCGGCCATGCTCACATCCCAAGCAATCCACACGCGGCCCTGCGAATCGGCCGCCACGCTTGCATGAGCCTCGCGGTCGGCTGAAGCAGCCACGGGTTGGGGCGGCCCAAGCGGAACAGCCCCGTCGGCGCCGGTGCGGAACTGTCGCAGGTAAATGTCGAAACTGCCGTTGCGGTAGGTATCCCAAGCCACGGCCAGCCGCCCGTCGGGAGTGGCGCAGATGGCCGGCTCCCAATCATCCGCGCTGTGCTCGCTGACATTGGTCACAGCGGCCAGCCCTTCGGAGGTCAGCCGACCGAGCATCACTTCGTAGTGCCGGTCATCGGCCACACTCTGCCACGCCACCCACAGCCGACCGCCGGCGTCGCGGGCCACACGCGGCCAGAAGTCGTTCCACCGGCCGGAGGTCAACCGTACGGCCTTGCCTTCACACCATGCCCACAAATCCCATCGGCCTTCGCGCCCCGCGGCCCAAACCACCCACAGTCGCCCTTGGCGATCGACGGCGCAGCGCGGTTCCAAGTAATCGCCGGGCTCATCGGTCAGCTGGCGCACCTGGCCGCCCACACGCAAAAACACCCGGTCCGCTTTGCCGTCCCAGGCCACGTAGGCCACAGCGGTCCGCCCGTCCGGCATCGTGGCGATCGACGGATATTCTTCTTCCGCCTCGTTGCCGGTCAACGGCACGACCGTGGGCACTCGCTCAACACGCATTCGACCGCCAAGCAGCTCGACCCCTCGGCCGGGCTGGAGCTCGTTCAGCGACACTTCGAAATCGCCCAACGTGGTGGTGGCCCCGAGCGACGTCTGCCGCGCCGTGTCGATCTCAATCAGCAGCCCTTTGGGCAGTGTCGATTGGCGGTAGCGTTGCAGTTTGGCCTTTCGCGCGGTGGCAGGCGTGTGTTCCGTGGTCAACCTGAACGTCGAACCTTCCACCCGGTCGTCCCCTTCGGTCATCCACGGCCGCACGGTGAGCGAATCGCCGCCGGCAAAGCGGCCTTCCACGCGCACCCGCGGCCCGATCCGCTGGCTGTCCAGCGTCAACCAGACCGTCACTGGCTCGGCGACTCCAGCTGCCGCCGGACCCAGAATGCAAAGTGTCAGCCACCATCCCGCCTGCTGCTTGCGCGTCATGACCATCTCCTCTTTGCTCGGGGATGCCTCCGGTCAGGCCACCTCATTGAAGCCGATACGCCCAGGAGAATCGATCGGCCGTCATCCGCGCGAAGGGGTTCCAGCTGCGGCAAGAAGATGTGGCGGGTGGGGAAAGCGTGAAGCATCACCGGGCATCTCAGACGGCATCGTCCGGATACAAGGGGCGAGCGGGGGCGGGGAAAGATCAGCGCATAGCCGTGGGCCTACTGCCCACGTTCACCTTCGACCCCTCTTTCGCCGCCCCACCCCAAGAACGTACGATAGCTTTTGATCTTGTCCACAAAGTCCGGCCGCCGGTATTTCACCTCCAGATGATAGGCCCGAATCCCGTACCACGTCCAGGTTTCGGTCCGCGTGGCTTCGTCATAGCGTCGCGAAGCGAACCCGCGAATCAGTTTTGACAGACCGTCCCGGTATAAACCAGTCCCCTCCGCTTGGGCCCGGTTGAATTCCGCTCGCACGCCCAGCACGGTTTCTCTGTGTCCCAGCCAGGCGATCACTTCCATGGCCGAGGCCACCAGACCCAAAAGGACAACCAGGATCAGGGCGATGCGCCGTGGAGTGGACTGGCGCCGTTTTGGCGCCCGAGAGGGCGTCTGCTGGCCGGCCGACTCCTCGGCAGGCTGTTCGGGGCTCGGGCTGTCCCCTTGTCCCGCTTCCGGCCCTTCGGCGGCAGAGGCCTCGTTCGATGGTTCCTCCCCCGCCCGCTCGCCCTCCAGAGGGCTGGACCTTTCCTCCCCTTCAGGGCCGCTTGTTGCACCAGGATGAGTCATCGTCGAACTCCGCACTGAGTCCCCTGGAAAGCACAAGATCACTGCCGACCGCGTGGGGACGAGGGGCCATTCGGGCCCTGCCGCCGCGCCACAGGCCGGTGCACCGCTTCTCTGCCGCCTGTGGCAGGATACCGCAACCGGCCAAAGGCTACAAGCCAGGCGGCGGAACGGGGGCACGGGACAGCGGCATTCCGACCGGCCCCCCTCGGCATTCGACTCGCGTGCGGCGCCAACGCCTCTGCGGCCCTGAGGTTACAGCGTCCAGGGATCGCGCATGGGGCGAGTGAGCATCTTGGATGCCTCGGGGTCGTCGACGATCTCTTCTCGCTGGGGGTCCCAGGTGATCTTGCGGCCCGTGCGCACGGCGATGTCGCACAGGTGGCTGATCACATCGGAGCGCACGGCGTCTTCAATGGGGCTGACCGGATCGCTGCGCGACTTGACCGCATCGATGAAGTTCTGATCCTGGCGGCGACTTTCCATCAGGCGGACATCGCCCGGGCCGATCTTGGATTTCAATAGCGACGGCGGGTCGGCGGCGATCCCGCCCCGGCGGATCTCGATCCAGCCGTCCGGGCCGATGAACCTGGTCGAGTCCCCGCCAGGTTTGAAGGTCACCTCCACGTCGGCCATCTGGATCTTCATGTCCCAGTCGTACACGGTGTTGTAGAGGCCTTCGGTGGGGATGACGCCCGTGCCTTGGACGGTGTACGGCCCAGCCAGGTCAGCGTCGCTGCCCCAGACCATGATATCCAGCGGGTGGGCGCCCCATCCGGCCAGGTAGCCGATCGAATAGTCGTAGATCCAATAGGTCCCGGGCGGCTTGCAACGATCAGCGGTGTAAGGAGCCCAGGGCGCCGGCCCCAGCCACATGTCGTAATCGAAGCTGGGCGGGACGGGGATTTCCTTGGTCGACCCGCCGCTGCCTCCATTGGGCGCAACCACCTCGATCCGCTCCACCTTGCCGATCCGCCCGCTGCGCACCAGCTGGCATCCGAAGCGGCAATGGGCCATGCTCCGCTGTTGGGTGCCATATTGGAACACGCGTTTGGCCTCACGGAAGGCCTTACGGCACAGCAAATCCTGCTCGACGCTGATCCCCAGCGGCTTTTCCACGTAGGCGTCCTTCCCGGCCCGCGCCGCGTAGACGGCGATGGGCACGTGCCAATGGTCCGGGGTGGCCACCACCACCGCATCGACGTCGTCCCTGGCCAAGAGCTCCCGGAAGTCCCGGTATGCCTCGCCCTTGATCAGAGTGGCTGCTCCTTCGCGGTTCTGCTGCTTGGGGTCGGCCACGGCCACCGGCTGGGCGTCCCGGCACTGCATGAAGCCCCGCAGCAGCCCGCGGCCGCGGCCGCCGGCGCCGATATGTCCCAAGGTCACCCGCTCGCTGGCCGCCGACTTTTCCCCATTCCCCAAGGCCGTCGAAGGAACCACCCACGGCGCCGCCACCCCAGCGGCCGCGGCACCCTTCAACAACGCCCTTCGCGTCAATCGATGCACATGCATTCCTCCGCCTCCCTCGCAGTCCTCTCAGCTGACCTCGAGTGGGCACCGCCACCCTCTTCCGGCCATATTTCGCAAAAACCTCTCGCACATCGTCGTGGGCCGTGCCCGCCATCTCGGGTCACGATAACCGCGGACCCTCGGCCATGCAACATCCCGGGCCGGGCCTGCCCTCTTTTGTCTATACCCCAACGTTGCAGAAAGAAGCAGAAAGAAGACGCAGGATGGACATTCTTGCCCGTCAATCATGGGCTCGACCGGCAATTCCGGCTGGTTCGGCGAAACTCACATTCTGTGGCTTTCACGATACGCAGGTCCCTGTGCATCTTGTCCCACTTCTGACGGACAGGAATGTCCATCCTGCCCTGCCCGTTTGCAACGCGGGGCTATACCAAGACGTGCTACGAAGACGCAAGACGATAGGGTGGCACAAGGTGGCCACAGATGACGGTGGACTTGCGCGGGACGGGATGCGTCAGTGGGCAACGGCGCCAAACCGCGAGGCGGCGCGAAGACCATTGGCTCAACGACGCGTGTACCGTCATGCGGAGCATGACCTGCGTGACAAAGTCACTCCATTGCGTCAGAACTCGGCCAGGCCCGCGCCTTCGACGGCGATGCAGGGGAGGATGTCGGGTCTGAGGCCGGCGGGGCGGTAGTAGCGTTGGATGAGGGCCTTGCGCACCGCGGGGACGGCTTCTTTGCGGGCCAAGACCATGATGCAGCCGCCCAGGCCCGCGCCGGCGATCTGGGCGCCGGCCACCCCCGGCACGGCCGAAGCGATGTCGACCATCTGGTCGATCTCCGGTGTGCTGCAGGCATAAGAGCCGGGCTGCATGTAGAGTTGGGCCCGCAGCACGCGGTGGGGATCTTCGCTGGCCAGGTCGCTGATCAAGCCCTGGAGATACCGGTCGCTACAGCGGCTGGGCAGCGGCTGGTACCTGCCATCCGGCCCGGGGCGGCTGACGCGATCCCCGTCGTGGCTCACCTGCATCAGCTGGCCGAAGCGCTCCACCTGGTCCCCTTCCAACAGATCCACGCACATCCGGCTACGGGCGATCTCCGCCGCTCCGTACAGAATGACACCTCGCGGATGGTAGTATTCCGGGTCGGCGTGGGTGGCGAAGTTCGTTTCGATCAGCTCCTGGTGTTCGCCGGACAGAAGCGACTTGAAATCCTCGCGTGTCATCCGTTCGGGCACCTTGAGCAGCATCCGGTAGATGTCACTGGTTGTCGAGCCCAGCTTTTCGGGGTGGATATCGCGTACGTATTCCACGGCGCCGGCGATCTGGGGGTTGAACTGTTTGAACAGGGCCAATCCCAGGTTGTAATCGGCCACGCGGGCGTTGAAGGTATGTTTGGCTGCGCTGCTCTTGGTTGCTTGGATGTGGCTGTTGGCGATGATCACCTGGTAGTGGCGGGGGGCGTCGATGATCTTGCCCACCCGGAACGGCAGGTAGCCCACCTGGGCCACTTTGCCGCGTTGCCCCAGGTAGATGGCCGCGTGGTCGCCCGCTCCGCCGCGCGAGCCGACGAACCATTCGCCTTCCCCACACAAGTCAATGAACTGCTGGCTCGAAAGATCGAAACCGTTCAGCGCGATGGCCGCCTGAAGCGTGGCCACCACGATCGTGGAGCTGCTGCTCAGCCCCGCAGCGATGGGCACGTTGCCGCTCAGGGCGATGTTCACCCCCCGGATCTTCACGTCCTGGAAGCGATGCTGGAGCCGGAGGATGGCGGCCTTGATGTAATGGCCCCAGTCGCCCGGGGCGGCGTAGAGCATGTTACGGACCCAGTTGCTGTTGACGAAGTTGATCCAGTCGCTCCAGGCGAACCGGCCGATGAGTTCGGAGATGTTGAACTCCACCGGCCCGAACCGGTCGGGAGCCGTATTGACGGCCAGCACGTTCTGGTCCTCACGCAGCCCCACCACGGCCATCGTCTCGCGGTGGATGGCCAGGAAGTTGGTCATGCCGCCGCGATGATCCACATGGCGCCCCATCAAATTGATCCGGCCCGGCGCGCGTACGATGCACACCTTTTCGTCGAACCCGAAGCGGCGGCCGTAACACTTCAACACTCGCCTCAGGTCGCGGACCTTTTCGGCATGCAGGTCTTCATGGGCACCGTAGATCTTGACCAGCCAGCGGCGGAGGGTGGGTGAAGGACGCTCGAGTTTGGCCAACCACCGCTCGACCGTGGCGTACTGCTTGGCCGTCAGACGCGGGCGTTCAACCACCTCGACCGGCCGTTGCCGCCGCTGCTTGGTGCGGCGCACGTAATCCTGGATGGCCACCAGCTCGTCCGGCGAATTGAAACCCTGGATCCAGTCCGGGTTGTCGATGGCCACGGCGCGCAGCCGGTACAGGCGTCGGCCTTCCGTGTCGCGCAGCCCGGAAAGCAGCCGCACGACGTCGGTCAAATAGTACTCCCCCTGGGCGTTGTTGTTGTCCAGCATCCCCACGCCCTGGTAGAACACCTCGGCGCGGAACAGATAGAGGCTTTGGTTGACCCCCTTGGCCATCTTCTCGATCTGGCGGGCCGAATACCGTTTGCCCTCGACCTGGATGTTGTAACGTTCCGAATGGACCAGCTCGGACAACACGGTCGAGTCCACCCGGCTTTGCTGGCGGGCCAGCTCGAGCAATTCGCCCAGCGCCACGGCACGTTTCGACTGGTTGGGCAGATGCGCTTCGGCCAACGCGACAAGCTCGTCCGCCGTGATCGAGTTGCCGCGGGCCAGGCGTTCCTTCAGCTCGTCCACCACGGCTTGCCGAGCCAGGTCGACGCTTTCGATGATGTCCATCGCCTGGCCGTCGCGGTCGACCAGCACCCGGCCGAAGGAGCCGCCCGTGGGGCCCCGCTTCGGCGCAATGAGCAGTCCCATGTCGGCCTGTTGTTTCACGTAGCCGCTCACCAGCGCGTCGATCGCTTGGGGCTCCAGGTGGGTATCGCCGGCGGTGACCAGCACATGGCCGTCGTAACCCATCGTCTGCAGGGCTTCGGCCGCCACCTGGGCCGCATGCCCCGTGCCCAGCTGGGGCTGCTGGAAGACGTACATCACCCCTTCATGCTCGCGGGCCACCGTGCTCAACACCTGTTCGGCCATCGAACCCACGACCAGCAGGAAACGGCGGAACCCCTGACGCTTGAAGACGGCAATCTGCCGATTGATCGCCGGTACCGAATCGATCTCGAAGCAGACCTTCACCAGGTCATCGCGCCCCATCCGCGTGCCCTTGCCGGCAGCCAGTACCACGACGACCGTCTGGTCTGCGATGCGCCTGCCGTTGGCTTGCCCATTCATGGAAGAACTCCCCGACGCGAACCCCAGGAGGTCGACAAGTGAAGTGACAGTTCTAGCCTAGTTTTCCCTACCGGTAGGGTCAACGCGAATCTCGGCTTTCGCCGCAGCGGACCTCCCCGGCCGGGGGGGCAGGCCCCAGCAGCCCGGCTCTTTTGAGCCGGAAACGTGGGACAAGCGGAAACAAGACTCGGCTCTGAAGAGCGAAGCCACGCCCTCTGGGCCCGGGAGGGCCAGCCTGCGGGCCGCTCGGCTCGGCAGCGCCGCCGCCTACGCCGTGGCC
>DQVB01000666.1 GCA_015661985.1 Planctomycetota bacterium
AGCGGGCGTGAACGGTTTGGGGCCCTGGGTCCAGGCATTCACTGCCTTCTGCGGGGTCGACTGCAGGGCACCTCGGCGAGCCTCCAGCCGGCCGGCGCGGCTGTCCCGTAGCGACTGAGCCTTTCTCCCGCTCCCGCTGCCCGGCAGAGAACTCCCCAGAGATGAACGCCCGCCCCCCCGAACGGTTCCCGCCCCACCTTTGAGAGCAGCCGCGCCGGCGGGAAAAGGCTTCGTCTTCGGCAGGGGCGCCGCGGAACCGGTTCCCGGCCGTTTCACGCCTGGCGATAGCGCGTGCGTGTTACGCGGACCCGCCCGATGGGTGCGCATCGCACCGCGTCCCGCGCCAGCCCGAGCGGAGCCTCGATGACCGCGAGCGTCGGCCTGATCGGCCAGAACACCCAAACCCAAAACGAACACAACGCCTGAAACGATGACGGATTTCAACATGCCTCCTTTCCTCCTCCACCTGGCCGGGTGCGGACGAATGATCCCTGAGATCTCTCCCCCCCGTCGGGGTCAAGACAAGTCTAGCTTATCCCCAGCCCGCGGTTCGCGATCCGGGCCACCCTGCAGAGAAAAAAAAGACGGCTGACCCGGCCGTTCGTACCAGCCGGTATTGCCGTAAGGCCGAACGGCACCCGAGGGACAGTATTCGGAGATCACCATGTTCGTAGCTTCGCTCCCCGAGCCGGCCTGCGATGCATGGCGCCGTGCCTCCCCCAGGAGGATCGTCGATCAAGGACCATTGGCTGCGCCTTTGCACAGGTGGTCGCCGCGGGGTAGAATCGCGGCAGCAGCCCATGGCCGAGGGGGACAAGCCGGCAAGGATACCGGTCGACAGCACGCATCCGGATAAACAGGATGCGAACGGATACGGCAGCAGAAAGGAGCAAGGGCCCATGTATCGTTCCAACCGGCGTTTGTGGTTTGGGGTCGTCCTTTGTGGCGCCGTCGGCGCCCTGGGTGTCGCTTGCCAGATCCCTGGCGCTGAGCCTGCCCGGGAGCAAGCCCGAGAGATACTGGATACCGCCGGTGTGACCGGGGGCCTGATCGTCCATCTTGGCTGCGGCGATGGCAGACTCACGGCTGCGCTGCGCGCGGGCGAGGCTTACACCGTCCAGGGTCTGGACAGGGACGCCGGGCAGGTTGAGGCGGCTCGCCGCTACCTCCAGTCACTGGGGCTCTACGGCCCGGTGTCGGCCGAAAGGCTCTCGGGCAAGCGGCTGCCCTACGTAGACGACCTGGTCAGTTTGGTGGTGGCCGAAGATTTGGGCCCCGTACCGATGGAGGAGGTCCTGCGGGTCCTGGCGCCGTTGGGTGTGGCCTATGTGAAGCGGGGCGATGGCTGGGTCAAGACGGTCAAGCCGTGGCCGGAGGGCATGGACGAGTGGCCGCAGCACTTCTACGACGGAAGCAACAACGCGGTGTCACGCGACTGTCAGGTCGGACCGCCGCGCCACTACCAGTGGATCGCCGAGCCCCAGTGGATGCGGTCGCACATGAGCATGCCGTCCATCACCAGCATGGTCTCCTCGCGCGGGCGGTTGTTTACGATCGAGGACGAGGGCACGGCCGAGCATCCAGCTTTGCCCGGGCAATTCGCCCTGATCGCTCGCGACGCCTTCAACGGCATCGTGCTTTGGCGGGTGCGGTTTCCTGACTGGCATCCGATCAATATCCGCACCAAACTGACCCCGGTGCAGATCCAGCGGCGGTTGGCCGCCATCGGTGACGTGGTCTACTGTACCCCCGGCTATGCCGCCCCGATCACGGCGCTGGACGCGGCTACCGGCAAGGTCCTGAAGACCTTTCCGGGCACCGAACGGACGACGGAGTTCGTCTATGACAGCGGCACGTTGTTCGTGGTCACCGGTGATCAGACGGATACGCTGGGCATCGCCCAGGGCGGGCCGTTGGGCGAGAGCCAATTCCCGCCTCGGGCGTACGGACCCAGGATCCGGGTGACGGAAAACCCGCAGAGTACGATCCTGGCCGTTGACGCCGAGTCGGGCCGGCAGCGGTGGCGGATGTCCGGCGCCGAGACGGCCGGCTACCAAGGCGGATCGCTGGCCGTGCGGGGCGACTGTGTCGTGTACTCCACAGCGGAAGAGCTCGTCTGCGCCGACCGGGCGACGGGCCACCAGCGATGGCGTGTTCCCGCTCCCATCGTCCTGGAAGACCGCATCGGCATCGGCGGGGCCGGCGTTTCGCTCGTGCTTTCCGACCAGGCAGCCTATCTGGCCGACTCGCAAACGATCCGGGCCTACCGGCTCGACGACGGCTCCCAGCTGTGGCGTGGCAAGGCCGTGTTGAACCACCACAAGCCGCCGGACGTGTTTCTGGCAGCTGGCGTGGTGTGGTCCAATTACTTCGACGGCCACGACCCGCTGACCGGCAGGATCGTCAAGAGGCTGACCCAGAAGATGATCGGGCCGATGGGTCACGACCGGTGTTATCGCAACCGGATCACCGAGCGTTTCTACATCAACACGAAAACGGGCGGGAGCGATTTCGTCGCCTTCGAAGGGTCGGTCGAGTTTCCGAACCCCTGGGTCCGTAGCACTTGCGGCATCGGACACCTGCCGGCCAACGGCCTGCTCTATTGCGGCCCACCGGCCTGCTCCTGCTGCAACTGGGTGATGCTCAACGCCATGAACGCCTTGGCACCGGAGCCGGGGCTGAAGTCGTCGCCGGAGCCGATACCGGTAGAGACTCGCCCGCGCCTGGAAAAGGGCCCGGCTTACGGACGACCGGTGGCCGATGCTTCTGCTCCGGCCCCGGACGATTGGCCGACGTATCGGCACGATCCGGGCCGAAGCGGCGTGACCGGAAGCCGCGGCCCGGCCGGTCTGGAGCCGGTATGGGAAGCGAAGCTGCTGACGCGGCCCAGTGCGCCGGTGATCGCGGCGGGCAAGGTGTTCGTGGCGGACGTGGACGCCCACGCAGTTTGTGCGCTGGACGGCTCCGACGGCCGCCTGCTGTGGCGCTACACGACCGGGGCCCGCGTGGATTCGCCACCCACATACTACCGCGGCCTGGTGCTGTTCGGCTCGCACGACGGATGGGTCTATTGCCTGACGGCCACCGATGGGGCGTTGGTGTGGCGGTTCCGCGAGTTGCCGGAGCGTCGCATCTGTGCCTACGGACAAGTCGAATCGGCCTGGCCCGTCTCCGGCAGCGTCCTCCTGGCCGACGGCGTGGCCTACTTCGCCGCCGGCCGCAATTCGTTCCTCGACGGCGGAATCTTCCTCTACGGGTTGGACCCCGAGACGGGTCGGGTGATCTACCGGCGACACTTGTACGGGCCCTACGGGCCGGACGGGTTTCCCATCATCACCAGTCGCATCGCGTCGGGTATGGCGATCGACGGCACCAAGACGGATATCCTCCTCACCGACGGACGGTTGCTGTACATGAGGCAGCAGGCCTTCAAACTCGACCTGACGCCCCTTCGGCCTGAAGACCCGCGCCCGCCGCATTTGATTCCCTCTCCTGGATTCCTGGAGAGCATCCCCCACCACCGCACGTTCTGGACCATCGACACCACGATCCGGTACGATATCCCCGCCGGGCACCAGGCAGCCCACGGGGACATCCTGGCCCTGGACGGCAATCGGTTCTACGAGGTGCGGGGGTACACACCGGCGCGCATCAGCCCCTTCGACCCGCGGCCGCAAGGTTATACGCTCTTCGCGGGCGTGTACCGGCAGGTGGACAAGACGATCGTCCAGCAGCGGGGCCGCAAGAGACGGCCTCGGAGGCTGAGCGTGCGAAGCGTGGCCGACCAGCGCTGGGTAGCCCACATCCCGCTGGCCGGCAAAGCATTGGTCGTGGCCGAGGATACCCTTTTCGTCGCCGGGACGCCGGTGAAGTTTCCGCCCGATGATTTGGCCGCGGCCTACGCGGGCCGCATGGGCGGTGTTCTCTGGGCGGGTTCGGCGACCACCGGCCAGAAGCAGGCCCAAGTGCGACTGGATGCCCCGCCCTCGTGGGACGGGATGGCCGTGGCCCAAGGCCGGGTGTTTATCGCCCTCCAGGACGGCCGCCTCCTCTGCCTGGGTGACCGATAGCGGTCCGCTTCGACCCCAGTTCGTCGCCGGTGAACCGACATTCACCGCCCCATCCCTGCCGCCCCCAGCCACACCGTGGGACCGTCCGAAGCCCACGGCACTATACACGGCACCATTGCGTGCCGTCACGCTCGCCTGGTCCGCACTGCCCTCCCTGGCAACGAGGAACGCTTGGGGCGAACGCCGACGTGATCCGAATGGTCGTAGATGCCTTCGCTGTGACGATCCGCGGGCGTTGAACTGACGTCTCTTGAAGAACGGGAATCGCCGTTGTGCAGCGGCACAGCGGCTTCCTCAAAGCCCGAGCCGGGAGGGCTGCCGCGTCGACCAGGTGTGGCTGCTGCCGGAATACCAGCAGGGCGTCGCCCATCGAGACAACCTGGACGACCGAACGGAAAAGGAGTACATTTTCGGCAAGGAGGAAACACGCCATGAGGCTCGCGTGGATCGATTTCCGCAATTACAAGTCGCTGCGGAACTGCCGCCTGCCATTGGAGCGCATCACGGTGTTGGTTGGGCCCAACGGCGCAGGGAAGTCCACTGTATTGGAGGCCCTCAAACGGATTGCGGATTTGTGTCCAAAGCCTGGAGCACCACCTGCGCTACTGCGGGCCACGGGTTCCGTTGAAGAGTTCATCAATGTCGATGCCCGGAAGGCCGGAGAGTCGACCGTCGAGATCCGCTGCGGAATGAGCGGTCCCGATTCGCCGGTTTTCGCCTTGCGATGGTGGCCGGAACGCCCTGGATCGCCTCTCCACAACCTTTCGCTTGCCGGCGGCATGGCCGTTGGCGACAGGCCGCCCGGAAAAGAGGAGCCCGTACCGCCGGAGGTCGCCCAGCGCCTGGGCAAGGTACGGATCTTCGCTTTCGATCCAGGCGCAATCGCCCAGCCGTGTCAGGTGCAGGCCCGAGTCGAACTGGAATCCACGGGGAAGAACCTGGCGGCCGTATTGGACGGGCTCCGGGATGAGCACCCGGAACTTTTTGAGGCGGTAAACGAGGCCTTGCCGGCATGGTTGCCCGAATTCGACCGGATCCTGTTCGAGCGTCCGTCGGGCGGCCAGAAATCCGTGGCCTTGCGCACTCGGCAGGGAGGCTACATGATTCCCGCCAAGGCCCTTTCCCATGGAACCCTGATCGCCCTGTGCTTGCTCACCCTGGCTCACCTCCCCGATCCACCCCGTATCATCGGGCTTGAGGAGCCCGGCCGGGGCCTGCACCCTCGGCTGCTCGGGCAAGTGCATGACGCTCTGGTACGTTTGGCGTACCCGGAGCAATACGGTATCGAACGGGAACCGGCTCAAATCATCGCCACCACCCACTCGCCCTACTTCCTTGATCTGTTTAAGGATCACCCCGAGCATGTCGTGGTGGCGAACAAGGAGGGCTTGGAAGTGCGGTTCGAGCCCCTCGCGGGGCGGCCCGAGTTGCAGGAGCAGCTTTCCCAGACGGCACTGGGCGAGATCTGGTACAGCGGGGTCCTTGGAGGGGTGCCCGGCACATCATGCAGGTAGTCGTGCTGAGCGAATCGGCTGTGGACGAAACGGTGGTGCGCATACTGGTCAGGGCGTTACTGCCACGGGATGCGGAGTTTGTGGAGCCAACGATCCGGCACCGTGGGGTTGATTTTCTTTTGCGCGGCGGGTTCCGCTCACTGGCGTTGGCCACCTTCTACCAAGGCTCAGCCGACGGGTTGGCTTGCGTCGTAGACGCCGACATGACTCCGCCTCACGAAGAGAGGAACGCCAGATGGAGCCCGCAATCCGGCGGCCTGGCTGACTTGCAAGCATGCAGCGACAGGTGCCGTCTGTGCTACTTGCGGCGGCAATGGGCCGCGTCAGGGCTTGCACGGCGTCCCAGACCGAAGGGGTCACCACCGCTGCGCGTCGCTTTAGGGCTTGCGGTTCCTTCGATCGAAGCTTGGTTACTTGCCGGATCGCAATTCCATGTCACCGAGGCGGCATGGAGAAACTATGCGGCTAGCCAAAAACAGTCCTACAACAACCTCGCCAAGCAGCGCGTGTTCAGCGATCTGCGCGGTATCGACAAGAAAGCGGAAAGGGCAGAACAGCGGATCGAGGCCATCCTTGAGAGTGCCGGGTGGCAGCAGCTGCAACGGCTGTTTCCGGACGGGTTCGGGGCATTCGTGCGAGACCTGCAAAGATGGCGATGACCGCGCCGCCCGCGTGTGGCGATGTCCCCGAAGTGCGGTCACCGACAAGTGGCTTTTCCTGGCCGTTCCATCCGGTGGGCGGGCCGCCTGCGCCGCAGAGATGGCGGAAGGACGGCAGACGGCGCCGACAAAACAGCCCGCAAAACGAACGATCCACGATGGCGAGGACAGGATTGCGTCGCCAACCTGGGACCAACGAGTGCGCAGCTCAACGTCGCGTGCGCCACCTCGCCTTGGCCGGGCGGGGTTATACTGCGAGCCGCGGGACCAGGCGACCCGCCAACACCCGACACGGGCGGCGTGGTTCTTGCCTCTGGGACAATCGGCTCCCTACGGCTCCTATCCATACCAGAACATCTGGGCCAGCACCACATCCCGCGCCTTGTCTTCGGCCCTGTTCTCGAGGCCCCGCAAGGCCATTGGGCGACCAGCCCGCAGCGACTCCTGGGCCAACAGAGCCACGTCTCGTTCTGAGAGCGTGGCGGGCGGATTCTTCGGGCCGGCAGGCCGCGCTGCCAGGGCGGATTGTTCCCGCGGAGTGCCCGCTGCGCTCTCGTTTCGCCAGTGAACGAACACCTAGCCGAGCAACTTGTCGACACGGATGATGTAGGCCGTTGTCCTCGGGCGCCTTGGGACCGTTCATGATCCACACCTCGGCGCCTTCGGTTAGCTCATCTACGCCGCGCCGCGGATGGAGATGGGCTTCGTCGTACGAGCTCTCCTTGGCACGGCCCTGAAGTTTGGTGACATTGAAGCTCTCCATCCGATACAGGAAACGCCCAGCGCGATATGTGACTGCCGGCCGGCGGCCGGGCATCGCACGGAAGACGTCATTGAAGACCGTGTCAACCAACCTCGCCGCATCACGTCCCTGGCCCGCATCGACGGACACCTCCCCATACCGCACCACGCGCTGCATCCGGCCCGGCGAAGCCAGCCGCCCGTATGCCCGTTTCACCGTCAAGCCGTCGTCTCCCGGTGAACCGACATTCACCGCCCCATCCCTGCCGCCCCCAGCCACACTGTGGGCCTGTCCGAACGGTGGCCTCGACGTTACAGGCTGTCTCCTTTCCGGGCGACTTGCACTTTCAGTCCGTTACGAGCAGCCCATGCTGTGGCCGCAGTTGTAGCAGAGATAGCAGTTGCCGCTGCGCACGGTGATCGAGCCGCACCGGTCGCAGCTGGGCGCATCGGCCTGGAAGAGGGCGAACTGGTCGGCCGGCGAGACGAAGGAGACTTGCCCGTCGGTTTCACCCCTTGCGCGTCCTGAAGTGGCCAGCGCAGCGGCGGCGCCGGAACGGCCGTTCGTCG
>DQVB01000350.1 GCA_015661985.1 Planctomycetota bacterium
CACCGGGCAGGCAGGAGAAGATCCAAGGGACGCCGGCCAGGTTGGCGGTCTTATCCGAGCAGGCCGGGCTGACCAGGACCAGCCGCGCCTTGGCCACGACCTGTTCGGCCAGGTGGGTCGAGGCGCTGTCCACGCCGCCGACGATGGCCCAAAGCCGCTCTTCGTACACCGCGCGGACCAGCTGCCGGACGCCGGTGCCCCAGGGATTCGCCGACCAGGCGGGCACCAGGCGGAAGGGCTTGCCGCTGAGGCCGCCCTGCTGGTTGGCCAGCTCGACGGCCAGCTCGGCCGCCCGCCACATATGGCCGAACACGGGGTCCGAGGGATCAGAGGGGCCGAAGTAGCCGATTCGCACCTCCCGGATCTCTTCCGGTTCAAGCGTCTCTTCAGCCGGGCCAACAGATTCGGGTCGCCGCTGGCGCAGATGGAAAAAAGGGGAACGCTCGGCCGCATCGACCCGGGGCAACTCGGGTCCCGTGCGGGCGCAAACGGCACCGACCAGTACCACTAGCAGGGCCAGAAGGCCGCGGGGTGGGTTGTGTGGTGGCATCATCGCTGTTTGACCGCACTTGCGCCCCCGGCGGCGTCAAGGGCCCACACCGAACTATCGAACAGCCGGGCGAACATCCGCCGAATCCATAGTGCCTCTGTATCGGCGGCGCACGGTTCTTGCGAGCGAGTCCGTTGCCGGTTGGCAGCTCATCGCGCGCTCAGGGCCGGCGCCCCACGCTTGACCCGGTCTCGCAGAGGCACGTACCGCGGAGGCAGTTCGAGCTCCTCCCGTGAATAGTAATTCCAGCGTCCGTTTTCTCGTTTGGCCAGGAAGACTTCGCCCAGGTCGTCCAGGCAGGCGCTGAGGGGTATGTCCCCCGTCACACCCGGCCACGGCTCGGCCCGATGGGCCAGCACGTCGCGGATCTTGGCCCGATTCAGCCCCGCCATCTGGATGGCCCAAATGAGCATGTTCATGCCGTCGTAGCCGTGGGCTGCGTACGTCTCCGGATCTTCCCCGAACCGTTTCCTGAACCGCCCGCGGAACGCCACATACTTGGGGTCGGTGCGCGCAGGGTTCCAGGGCGAGGTGCAGACCACACCTTCAGCGTTGGGGCCCGCGATTTCCACAAATTCCTCGAGCAGGCACCGGTCGCAAGCAAAGAAAGGCTGGTCCATCCCCATCTTCCGCATTTGGTTCAAAATGTGCGCCCCGTCGGATGCATCTCCCCAATGGACGACGGCATCCACACCTGCCCGGTTCAATCGTTCGAGCTGAAGCGAATAGTCCTCGGCACCTACTTTGTATGCCATTTCCAGCACAACGGGTCTTCCCAGCCGCCGGCTGCCGTCGCGGATCTCGCGCACGCCGAACCGCCCGTAGCGGTTGCTGGCCCGGATGATCCCCACTCGTTTCAGACCCAGGCGATGATACATGTAATCGACCAGCAAGTAGCCCATCTGCCGGTCATCTCCCATGCAGCGGAACACCCAGGGAATGTTGGTTTCGATGAACGTGGGGTCTGTGTCCCCGGAGTTCATCATGACGATTTCTGCCTTGAGGGCCACCCGGATGGCGATGTGGCTGTTGGCACCGTCGATCGTTCCCAGGATGGCCCACACCTTGTCCTTGTAGGCCATCTTGACGATTTCATTTCCCGAAGCGCCCCACAGGCCATTATCATTGCTGACGACCAGCTGGAACGGGATCTTGCGTCGCAGGTATCCGCCGCTGGCGTTGGCCTCTTCAATGGCCAGGCGAACGCCCTGGAGCATCTTGATGCCCATGGGCTCCTCGTGGCTCTTCCCGCCGGTGGCCACGGACACGGTTGACATGATGGGACCAATGAAGCCGATCTTCACCGTGTCCACGTGGTCCGGCTCCGGCTTGGCTCGGCCGGGACCGGTATATTCCATCTGCTCCAGGAAATGCCTTTTGAACGGCTCCACGTATCCGAACGGTTTGACCTTCTCCGCGGTGAACGCGTAGTTCTCGTCTTTGCGCAGTCCCAGGTCGGGGACTTCATACGCGTCAACCGAGTTGATTCGGCGAAGCACCTCAAGAGTCTGGGCGTCAGCCTGGATCGGCGGCCGCCAGTGCGTGGCCGGGTCCAGCTTCGTCCGGCGCTTCCCGGTCGGCTCGTTTCCCACCGATCCGGTAACCAAGATTCCTGCAAGCAGAAGGGCGACCCAGTATCGCATGCGGTTTCTCCTCCGAAACAGGGGACGAAATGAATGGATTTCCTCTTGCTATTGGGGCCGGTCCTCGGAGGACACCCCGGATTGCTTCATGGCTTCAGCAGCCGCGAGCCGCGCGGCATTTTTTGATTCGCCTTCCTCACCGGCTATGGGTTCGACTTTCAGCCCAGGGTAATAGTCCGGGCCGCTGGCCCAGCCAAGGCCCTTGGAGGTTCCCACCCAAACATCGTTGCCATCAAACTCCACCCATAAAGCATAGTTGTGGGGGAGACACCGTTCCATATCCACAACTTTCAAGACCTTCGTACCGCGGCTGACTACGGCACGGCCTTTATGAGTCTTGGGTTCCATAGTGTAGGTGACCCACGTATCGGTGGCGAAATCCGTCAGCACGCCGACGCCCTTGTCGGTGGCGAACCAGGCTTCGGTCGCGCTGCGGCCCTTCACGGCGTTGCCGAAGTCGCTGGGCAGCCCCGTTTCGTGGGCATAAAACCCGCGCCAGTGTCGGCCGTCGTACCGCGACATACCGAAATAGGAGGACACCCAAAGGATGCCATCCACGAAGCTGGTGCCGGTGGTGATCACGTGGACTATCCCATCGTCCCGGTAAAGATCAATTTCCATTTCGCGGTCCGGGTCCAGGTAATCCTTCCATCGCTCGGTAGCCACATCGAATTCCAGCACTCCGCTCCCCCACACACCCAGGTAGATCTTGCCGTCGGCATAGGTGACGGCGTAGTTCCAGATCTCCTCCATGGGCGCGTTTTTCTCCGTAAAGATCGTCCACTCGCCCGTGACCGTGTTGTAGCGGCTGGCGCCGGCCGTCGTGGCCGCCCAGACGTTGTTGTTCTCCACGGCCACGCCGTAGACTACGTCGTTCACCAGCCCGCTGTTGAGCTGGTGCCAGTGATCGAAGCGCCCGCCGCTGAACCGCGCCAGGCCGCCGCCGAACAGCGCAATCCACAAGTCGCCCGTCTTCGGGTCCACGTCCAGGCCGGACACAACCCGCCAGGGCAGACCGTCCTTCTCCTTCCAGCTTCGGATCCTCCCGGTGCGTTTGTCCAGACAGGCCAAGCCGTCCTCGGTGCCGATCCACACCCTCGGCCCGTCCACACGAACGGCAAACACATGGTCATTCGGCAAACCGTCCTTGACGGTGAAGTGCTTCCAATCCGTGTACACATAAGGCAGCCCCTCTGCGGCCACGGCCGGGAGGCCCCAGCCGATTGCCAGCACGATGGCCGTCCCCAAAGCGATCGGCGACCGGCAAAGACTCTGTTGGTTGCTCACAACGTCGGCTCCTGGTGTCTGTGAAGTAATACGAAACATTGTAGCTGAAACGGCAACCCGTGTACTCCCAGGCCTCGGTGTTCCAGGCCCCCGGCTCCTCGGCGACGCCCTCCGACCGCCTTGCCACCGGAGGCCGACCCCTGGGCCGGTTTCCCCCGATCCGGCAGCATGAAGCCGTTCGAAGGTTCGCGCCCGGAGCCCTCCGGCCTTGGCGCGGAGCTGATTCCTCCACCCGCCCGCAACCTGGGGCTCCCGCGTCGCAAACAGGCTCACAACGTCTTGAGGTATTCGACCAAATCGTTCAGCTGGTCTTTGGTCATGTCGTTCGTCACCCCGTGCTGGTCGTACGGGTTGAAGCGGGTCCATATTTCTTCTAGCGTAGCCGCCGCTCCGTTGTGGAGGTAGGGGGCGCTGTCGTAGATGTTATTCAGGTGGGGTGTGTCGAATCGGGATTCGCGGTCGTACGGGCCCTTGGTGCCCACGTCGTGCTGCCGCCGGTCGGTGTACAGGGGTGGGAAGTGGCAGGTGGCACATCGGTTCTCCTTCGGGATGATCCGCCCGTCGTTGGTCCGTGTCCTGTAGAACACTTCCCGGCCCCGACGCTGGGCCTCGGTCAGCTCGGCCCCCAGGGGCCGGTAGCGGTTGGGCGGCCGGGGGATGGTGCAGATGTAGCGGTCCAGGGCGGTCAGTTCTTCCGGAGTGAAGGGATCGATGCGCGTGAAAAAGACAGCCAGCCGCGGGCCGCACTGGCGGCTGAGCGACGGGTTGGTCCCCTCCCACTTGAACGGCGCCGTATCGAGGATCCCGCGCAGCGTGCGGTTGTCCACCGGGCTGACGCCGATCCCATCCGGTTCGATGTCGTAGGTCAGCCCGTCCACATGCCCGTCCGGGTGGCAGCTGTGGCAGGAGAACTGACGGCGGAAGGTCACCTTGGCGCTGTGGAACACCCGCTCGCCGAACCGGGTTTGGGTGATCACTTCCGGTCCGCCCAGGTCGATACGGCCCACCGCCTCGAGGCGCCCCAAGTCGATGACTGTGAGGGAATCATCCAGGGCGTTGGCCACGAAAGCGGTGCGGCTGTCCGCAGTGATCACCACCCCGCGCGGGCTGTGACTGACCGGAATGTGCCTGATGACGAACTCGGTCGGCTTGCCCAAGTGGTTGGGGAAGACATGCTCCCGCTCATAATGGGACGCCTCTTCCAGCAGGCCGATCAGCCGGCGCAGATCCACCACGGCCACGCGGTTCGATCCGGAGCTGGTCACCAGGGCCAAGCGGCCGTCGGGCGTGATGGCCACATCGGCCGGGTCGGGGAAGCAGATGCCCGGTTCGTCCAGCAGCACCTGGTCCACCCGGCCGTCGCGCCAGATGATCCCCAGGCCGTTGGTGATCGTCCAGCCTTGCAGCAGCCGCGTCATGGGGACCAGGTTCTTGGTCCGGTTGAGGGTGATCAAGGCAAAGCGGCCGCTGGGATCCCAATCGACCCCTTGGAGGAGGTTGGCGGCGGGAACCACCACGCGGTTTTCCACCACGGCCCGCTCGGTATCGATGACCGTCACTTCGGACATCGACGGCGTGCGGAAAGGGACGAACCGGGAGAGGTTGTTCGTCACCAGGATCTGGGCCCCGTCGGGCGAAAGGGCCAAGGACCACGGGCTGCGACTGGCAGACAACCGCTTCACTTCGGTCGAGCTCTCCGTGTCGATCACCGAGATGCTGTCGGCCAAGGTGTTCAGCACGTAGAGGTACCGACCGGTCGGGTCCGTCAGCACCCCGTGGGGCTCGTCACCCACAGGGATCTCGGCGATCACCGTGCGCGCCGGAACCGAGATCACGGAGACAGAATCGTCCAACCGATTGCTCACGTAAGCGCGCCGGCCGTCGGGACTGAAGGTCACGTCGTTGGGTTGGCCGCCCACGGCGATCTCCGCCACTTTGGTTCTCCGGGCCACGTCGATGACGATCACCGTGTGAGAGGCTTCGCAGGCCACATACAGTTCCTGTCCGTCGGGTCGCAGAGCCATGTTCAAAGGTGTTTTGTAGCGCGGCCCTCCCGCCTGCCGGGCGGGCTCGGTCGGATGGGCGATCTCGGCCAGTGCCTTTTCGTAGTCGAACGGCTTGCCGTGGGCCTTTTCATGGCAGGCCAGACAGGTTTCGCGCGACTGTTCTCGCAGTCCCGCCAACCGCGCAGCCCGAGGATCCCGCATGATCGCCTCAGGCACATACTCGCTGCCCGGCCCGTGACAGGCTTCGCAGCCCACTCCCTCGCTCAGCCGGAAGCCATCGGCGAACCCACCGGCCGGGTCGTGCCAGCCGGTGGTGTGGCAGCGGAGGCATTCGGCATTGCGCTGCGGATCACCGGCCACGCCCCACTCGTCGGCGATCCGGCGGGCGGCAGCCGTGGCCAACGCGGCGTAGGCGTGGGCGTGGGGCGACATCTTCCACCGGCTCCACTGGTAGCCCATCTCCGGCCCGCGGTGACACGCCCCGCAGGCGACCGAGCCGACGTATTGGGCGGCGTCTTCGGAAGCCGGCGGCGGCAAGCCCAGCGGTTCGGCCCGGGACCACTCGTCCGGCGTGGGATGGGCGATCTCTTTCCACGCCGCTTCCATGTCCAGCATGGGCCGTTGATGCACCGCCACGTGCGATCCCTTCTCGGCGTGGCATGCCATGCAGAAGTCCATGGTGGGAATTTCCATCTTCGCCTCGAGCTGGGCTGCGCGGTTCAAATGCCGCTGCGCCTCGACGTGCTCGCTCCCCGGGCCGTGGCACTTCTCGCACTGTACGCCGTCTTCCAGATGAAACGAGGGGTCCTTTTCCCACTCCTCGACTTCGGCGCCGGTAGCGTGGCATCCCAGGCACATGCTCGACTCCTGCGGCTCCTCAGGGATGCCGCTCAACTCGGCGATCAGTTTCGCTTCGGGTCGGGCCAACACGGCGTAGGCCCGCGCATGCCGCGATAGCAGCCACCGGCTGAACTGGTGGCCGAACCCGGGGCCGGCATGACAGGAGGCACAAACCTCTGAACCCACGTAAACGGGCTTCCGAAGCTGACCCAGGGCGACGGTCCCCGGAACCAGAACAAGGCCGCTCAAGGCCGCCACGATCCACCGGCTGCCCATCGTGCTCTCCCTATTTTCTTTCTTTCTCTTGCACTACGTTCCGCAATCTCGTAAGGCTCCACGTCTGGATCGCCCAACTCCGGCGGTTTCCCTTACGGTTCCTGTTGGACTATCTTCAGTATCCGGTTGGCCGCCACGTTGGTCCGCTCCGTCGTACTCCCGTCGGGCCAGCGAACCTCGATCCGTTCAGCCCGCGTCGCTGGGCCCAGCCCAAAATGGACCCGCGGGTCCGCTTGGGACAGGTATCCGGTGACCGGGATCAGGTCGCAGACCTGCCGCAGCGAACCGGCCTCCAGCACCACCCGGGCCCCGATGGCGTCCGATTTGCCGTTGGGGAGTTTCAGCTCCAAGGTGAGCCAGTTGTTCCGGTTGCCCCCGTCGTTGCGCAACAGTCGCGGGGAATCGTTGAGGTTCACCACCAGGATATCCAGATCGCCGTCGTTGTCGTAGTCCCCGTAAGTGGCGCCGCGCCCCACGTACTTGTGGCGGAAATACTCCCCCGATAGCCTGGCCACGTCGATAAAGTGCCCCCTGCCGTCATTGCGCATGAGCACGTCCTCTTCGGTGTACTCGTGATGCGCGTTTCCATTGGCCACAAAGATGTCCAAATAGCCGTCATTGTCGTAATCCAACACAAGGCCCCCCCAGCCGGTGTACTGCCCACAAACCAGCGCCAGGCCCGAGGAGGCCGTCCGGTCTTCAAAGTACTCGCCGCGATTCACCATGAGGCAGCTGTAACCCATGTCCGGGATAAAGACATCCAGCCGGCCGTCCCGGTCCACGTCTCCCACCGCCGGGCCCATCGAGGAAACACCTTGACCGCCTTCGCCGAACGCCAGTCCCAGGATCAGGCCTTCCTCGCTGAAGCGCCCGTTGCCCAGATTGCGATAGAACCAGTTCTGCATCGCATCGTTGGGCACGTAAATATCGAGCCGTCCGTCGTTATCCAGGTCGGCCACCGTGGCGCTCATCGCCCGCCCGTCCGGCTGGTAAACGCCCGCCTCTTGCGTCACTTCCGTAAAGGTGCCATCCCCGTTGTTGCGGTACAGGGCATCCGCCTGCCCCGGATAGCTGAGCGGCCCCGGGTAACCCGCCGCCGGATAAAAGTCACGGAACTTGCCGCCGTCATATTCCAAGTAGTTGGCCACATAGACGTCCAGGTCACCGTCGCCGTCGTAGTCGAACCAGGGGGCCGACAGACTCCAGCGGTCATCAGCCAAACCCGACTCGGCGGAAATGTCCGTGAACGTCCCGTCCCCGTTGTTGCGATAGAAAACGTTGGGCCCGTAGTTGAGCACGTACAAGTCCAGGTCGCCGTCCCCGTCGAAGTCGGCGGCCGAACAGCCGAAGCCGAATCCTCGGTCCCCCACGCCCGCCTGGTCCGTCACGTCTGTGAAGGTTCCGTCGCCGTTGTTGCGATACAGCCGGTTGGTCAGCTTGCCGCGCAGGATCCGGCCCCGGTTGTCGTTGACGTCCCATCGCCAGCAGCCGTTGGGCAGGTAGATGTCGAGCCAGCCGTCGCCGTTGTAGTCGAAGAACATGGCCCCCGCGCCCGTGCCCTCGACGATGTTGCTCAGCTCCATGTCTCCGAAGCTGTGCTTGCAGTGGATCCCCGCCTCTTCAGTCACGTCGGTGAACACAGGCAGCGACTCTTCAGCCGCAGCCGACACGCCGGCCCCACAGGGCACCACCCAAAGAATTGTCAAGATAAGCCGCTTCACTCGTTCATACCTCCGAAACGCAGCCTCCGCGGCTGCAACCAAAAACGCAGCGACCGATGACCAGCGGTCCCCCGGTCAGGGGCCGTGCGCGCATCCTCGCAGGAGCGCTCCGCCAACCCCGTCCCACTCGTTTTGCCTTTTTGCGTCAGCCGACCCAGCCACCTCATACCCGCAGCCCTCCGTCAGCCGTGCTTCGCCATTCTTTCGTCATTGGTCATTCTCATCCGTCATTCTCATCCGGGATCCCGTCCCACAGGGCCCCCAGGTCGATCCACTCGATAAACATACGTACCTCGTCTTCCGTCGGCTTCGGCCCTTCCTCAGGGATCGGTTTGGCCGGCCGACCCACCCACGGGCCGTCCCACGGCCGGGCCGTGTTCCGGCCCAGCAGATGCCAGACGAGCGGGCTGGTGCGCGCCCGGCCTGGGTGTACGTATCGGTATGCCGCCAGCCCGCCTCCGCCGCCGGCTTGCCGGGCCAACAGCGCCCGGTACGGCTGGTTGAACGGCGCGGGCGACCGGCCGCCGGACGGCCCGGAAGCAACATCCAGCCGCGGCGGCGCTCCCTCCGGGCCGTGGCACCCGATGCATCGGGACTGGATGATCGGCATCACGTCACGCCGGAAGTCGACCGTGCGGCGCCTCTCCGGCGGCAGCGTCAGGGGAATCGAGGGCTTCTTGAGGGCATCAACAAGCCAGTTCTCCGGGGTCAGTTCTCCGTCCTCGTGACACCCGATACACCCGCGCGGTTCGTGATTTCTGGACCAAATCCAGCCGCAACGGCGAACAGCTAAGCCGTTTTCGTCCAACACCTGAAGCTCGATCGGCACGTTGGCCGGGATTTCGATGTTAAACGATCCGTCTGCTTCAATGGGGATCTCGCCCAGAAACCGTCGTTGGGCCAAGCGCGGGATGCCGAACACTCCGGCCTGGCCGCCTTGCCACTTGGTCTGTCGGCCGACGGGGGCCGGGATTCCCTCCAAGACCCTCAGGCGCTGGGCCATGCCAGGGGCCCACCACTCCCGCTCAGGCAAGTCGTGAATGTACACGTTCAAACAGTACATCTTGCCGTGCGGGTCTTTCTCGGAAACCACGCTGGATCGCCCGTCCGGCCTGTCCCGAGGGACCACCAGATGGGCGTGGATGTCATGGTACCGCGGATCGTCAAATACCAGCTCCGCGCGGCCCCCTTGCGGGTCAAGCCGGTAGATCGCATGCGATCCCGATCCGTCGGCTGGACGGCGAGACACCAAGACCGTCCCATCCGGCAAGGGCGATGGAGAATGAAACAGTCCCTCGGCCTCTTCCGTCAGTGGCCGGTACGAATGGAGCGGCCGGCGGATACTCACAGCGGCCAGCCGCCCCGCGCCGTCCCAGGGCACCCGATCGGCTTCCACGAAGATCACCAGCCCACCACTCGTGGCGCAAGGCATGTGCTGGATCCGCCCACGCCCGTATTCCGCATACAGCGCGCAATCCGTGCCGTCCAGGTTCATGGCCAACAGCGCCACACGGCCCAAGGCGCCGTGATCCAGCCGCGCGCGCTGCCAACTGGCAAACACCACCAGCCCGTCTCCCATCAGCCATGGGTCCTTGTCCGACGAGATATTATACGTGAGGCGGCGTACCGCCGAGCCGTCCAGCTTCGAGACGTACAAATGGGTCGCCTCGCTCGGGCCGTACTCCTCCGCCGTTCCCGCCCCAGCGACGAACAGCACTTGGTGCCAGGGGCTGGGCGGCGCCCCCACGGGCGGAAGCCGATACACGGGGGACAGGTAACAAGGGCTACGGCAATCCCCCAAACCGCGGGTTATCTGCCGCAGGCCACTCCCGTCCGCTCCAATCTCGTAGATGTTCCAATGGTCATGGGCGGTGCGCTTGCCAGCAAAAACGATCCGCCGCCCATCGAAAGAAACACTCGGGTCGCAAGCGCTGTGAAAATCGGGCACCAGCCGCCGGAGCCGGCCGCGTGGGTCGATCAAGATCAGTCGCCCCCGGTCGCCGTAGCGGGCTGGCAACATCCCGCCAGATTCCGGGCCGGCCTTTTCCGCATCCGTGCCCAACGGAAGCTGTGCCAGTACCACCGGGTCGGACAGACGCTTCCCGGTCAACGGCCCACGAGTCCGCTCCGCGCAGGTGGCCCTTTCAGGGGTCGCTTGCAACACGCTTGCCAGCGTAACCAGGCATACCCCCCACATGCCCGCCTTGTCGGGCCGAGCCGTACCCCCCAGACTGACCATACGTCGATCCCCCGCAATGAGGACAAATGCGGATAGCTGCCATTATTCGGGATGATGTCGTTTATACGCCACTTCCCTGCGATTTGCTCGCGCGGGCCCGGAAAAATCCTACCCCGGCTCCTGAAATTATAAACCACCGTTCGGCCTCCGCACGCCAAACTCGACAGCCCCTCGCCGGAGTGGGCTTTTCGAGGGTGAGGGGGAGTTGGGCATTCGCCGGGGTCCGCTCGGGTTCAGAAGCCTGTGCGAGGGTCTCCGGCAAGCCGTGAACATTTGCGGCCACGGTTCTGGGAGGCGCCGTTTTCCGGGGTTGGTTCAAGCGGCTCCCTGGCGGTCCGTTTCCGCCGTGCGGTGCCGGGGCGACCCGGGGGCGAAATGGGGCGGGGGAACGGGGCTGCGGGACGGGGTTGCCACCAACGGCAACAGAAGTTCGACGGTCCGTCGGGTGGCGCCCAGTTGGCTGCGCACCAATTGGCGGGCCCGTTGGCCGAGGGTTTGGGCGAAGCCAGGTACGGCCAGGCAGCGGCGCACGAAACCGGTCATCTCGTGAGCCTCGTGCACGACCACTGCGGCCTGGCTTTCCAGCAGCAAAGCCACTACATCGCGGAAGTTGCTGGTGTTGGGCCCGAAGCTTACCGCGGCCCCGTAGGCGGCCGGTTCGATCATGTTCTGGCCACCGCGGTTGCCCAGGCTGCCGCCGACGAAGGCGATCTGTGCCGTTCCCCACCAGGCGGCCAGTTCGCCCACGGCATCCACCAGCAGCACACGGGCTGCGGGGTTCGGGCCGTCTTTTTCCAGGCGGCTGCGGCGTTGCCAGGCCAGGCCGGATTGGTCCAACATCCGGGCCACGGTGGGGAAGCGGTCCGGGTGGCGGGGCACGAGGATCAAGCGGAGGGCGGGCCAGCCTCCGGCCAGTTGCCGATAGGTGGCCAGTGCCATGGCTTCTTCCGGCTCCTGGGTACTGCCGGCCAGGAAGACGATGTCGTCCGGGCGGAGGCCTGCCAGGCGGCGGAGACGCTCGGTGGCCGGATTGGCTCGATCCGTCTGGGCCCCGTCGAACTTCATATTGCCCGTCACCCGGACCGTTTCGGGCCGCGCGCCCAATTGCAGGAATCGTTCGGCATACGTCTGGTTCTGCACAGCGATCACGTCCAGCTCGCCGAGCAGCCGGGCCACCAGCGGCCTGATTCGCCGGTAGCCGCGGAAGCTGCGGTCACTCAGGCGACCATTGACCACCGCCACGGCCACCCCGGCCTGGCGGGCAATGCGAACGAGATTGGGCCACAGCTCCAGTTCAACCAGCACCAGGGCTGCGGGACAGACGCGCCGGAAAGCCCGACGCACCGCCCAGCTGAAGTCCAGGGGGCAATAGAAGGTGGCCAGCTGGGGGAATTTTTTTCGCGCCAGCCCCATGCCGGTCATCGTCGTGGTGGAAACCACGCACTGCCACTCGGGCCGGCGGCGAGCCAATTGGTCGATCAGGGTGCCCAGCAGGTTCACCTCTCCTACACTGACCGCATGGAACCACAGGCAAGGGGCTTTCGAGCTGCGCCGCGGAACGTGGCCGAAGCACTTGGCCAACCACCCTTCGCGGTATTTCCCTTTGCGGAGGGCTTGGTAGGCGAGCCACGGCGAGGTGCCGGCCAGGGCCGCGAGATAGGCCAGATCCAGCAGGGTAATCATCGGGCTTCCTTTCCCTGGTGTGATGGCTCAGTTCGCCGCCGGCGTGCGACCACAGCACCGTTTGTACTTCTTGCCGCTGCCGCACGGACAGGGGTCATTCCGCCCGACGCGCTGTTCCCGACGCCGGTACGGTTCCAGCTTCTTGTCCGCCTGGGTCCCGTCGATCGCGGCCTGCTGCTGCTGGGCGATCTCAGAGGCCGCCGGGGCTTCGTCATGGATCGCCTGGGCCTCGGTCCACGTGGAACCGATGAACCGTTCGTCCATCTGTTCGATCCGGAAGACCAGGTCGGTCACCCGCTGGTGAACGGTGTGCCACATATTCTCGAAAAGCCGCATGCCCTCCCGTTTGTACTCGACTTTGGGATCCACTTGGGCATAGCCACGCAGTCCGATGCTGCTGCGCAGATGGTCCATGACCAGCAGGTGGTCCTTCCAGACCTGGTCCAGGATTTGCAGCACCAGCGCCCGTTCCATCCTCCGCATCTCGGGGCGGTAACGTTCTTCGACGGCCAGGCGAACGCGCCGTTCGAGCTCTTCGCGCGGCATGCGTCCCAGTTCTTCCGGGGGCACGCTGCAGTGGAGCTCCTGTTTGAGCCACTGGGCGAGGGACTGCAGCTGGCCGTTGTTGCGAGCCTCCTGGGGGCTGGCCGTGGCCTGGGACGAATCCGAGAAGATCTGCTCCAGACGCCGGCAGCCCTCCGCCAGCTTCTGTTGGGCCTCTTCGGCGGCGCGGCGGCTCCGGTCAATGAGCAGCTGTTGGATCTCGTGGCGCTGCTTGTTCTTCACGTCGTCCAAGGAGAGTTCCACGCCGAAGCGGTCGCGCGCCCAGTCGATCAGTTTTTCGCGGTCGTAGCGCTTGTGGCCGGATGCATCGCGGGTGGTGAAGTGGTAGAGGCCGGCCATCACAGGGAACTCCACTTCCTTCTGCCGGTAGACGGCATCGGCCCGGTCGAAGACCAGCTGCCGGATCCCTTCCGGATCGAGAGGGCGGATTTCGTCCACCGTCATTTCGATGCCGAACTTCTGGCGGACCCAGTTGCAGACGGTTTTCAGGCCGAAATCGGGTTCCAGGAACTGGGCGCCGCCCGACAGATCCACCTTGCCCACCGCTTCGTAAGCCTGCTCGATGAGGTACTCCGATATCCGTTCGCGGCCCACCTTTTTCAGGTCCCGGTCACGGAGATTGAGGTGCCAGCGGGCATTAACGGCTTTGGCCAGCGCCTCCCAGCTCCATTCCCTGGGGTCGGCGTCGTCCGGAAGGTTCTCCTCGATCAGGTCCAACACTTGCGATTCGGCCATCCGTTCCGCCTGGTCCTTGGCGTAGCGCTCGGCCGTGGGGAAATCGACGCCCCGGAAGTCGCGCGGATCCAATTCGACGGCCAGCCGCTGGCTGGCCCATTCGGCGAAGGAATCGGTCCCGTAGTGTTCGTCCAGGAACTTGTCCAGGTGGCGGTCGATCTCCTCCCGGATCATTTCCATGATCAGCTCTTTGCAGTCCGCCCCTTCCAGGACGCTCTGGCGGAAGCTGTAGACCCGCTTCCGCTGTTCGTCCATCACTTCGTCGTATTCCAGGAGGTTCTTGCGGATGTCGAAATTCCGTTCTTCCACCTTTTTCTGGGCCCCTTCAATGCGGCGGGTGACCAGGCGGCTTTCGATAGCCTGGCCCTCTTGCATGCCCATTCGGGTGAGCACGTTCTTGACCCATTCGCCAGCGAAGATGCGCATCAGGTCATCTTCCAGGGAGAGGTAGAAACGGCTGCTTCCCGGATCACCCTGGCGCCCGGCCCGCCCCCGCAGCTGGAGGTCGATGCGGCGTGCCTCGTGCCGCTCGGTGCCGATCACGTGTAGCCCGCCCATGGCGGCCACCTCACGCCCCTCGGCCTTCATGTTCTCCCGTTTTTCGATTTCGGTCACCAGGGCGTCCCATTCTTCGCGGGGCACGTCGAGGCGCGTGGCGTATTTCTCCTGCAGCTGCGCCCAGGCCATCGCCTCGGGATTGCCCCCTAAGATGATGTCCGTGCCCCGCCCCGCCATGTTCGTGGCGATGGTCACCGCGCCCTTGCGACCCGCCTGGGCGATGATCTCCGCCTCGCGCTGGTGGTGCTTCGCATTGAGCACCGCATGCTTGATCCCGCGCTGTTCGAGCATCCGGGAGACCAACTCGCTCCGCTCGATGGAAACCGTGCCCACCAGGATGGGGCGACCGGCTCGCTGGACCTCCATCACCTTCGACCGGGGGACGATCTGTTTCTGGCGGCTCCCCCGGGGCACGAATTCGATCTCCTCGTCCGTTTCCTTGAGGATCTTGCCCCACTCCTCCTCGCCGCGGCCGTAGACCAACACGTCCCACTTGTGGATCCGTTCGATCTCCTCCACCAGCGCCTCGTACTTCTCCCGTTCGCTCCGGAAGATCACGTCCGGGTGGTTGATCCGCCGCAGGGGACAGTTCGTGGGGATCGCCACCACCTCCAGGTTGTAGATCTTCCAGAACTCATTGGCCTCGGTCATGGCCGTACCCGTCATGCCGCAGATCTTGTCGTAAAGCTTGAAGAAGTTCTGCAGCGTGATGGTCGCCAGCGTCTGGTTCTCCTCCTTGATCCGTACGCCCTCCTTGGCCTCCACCGCCTGATGCAACCCGTCGCTCCAGTGACGGCCCGGCATCAACCGCCCCGTGAACTCATCGACGATGACCACCTCGCCGTTCTGCACCACATAGTTCACATCGCGCTTGTAGAGATGGTGGGCCTTCAAGGCGTTGTCGATCAGATGGGGCCATTCCATGTTGCCGGCCGTGTAAAAGCTCTCCACCCCGGCCAACTGTTCCGCCCGGCGCACCCCCTCCTCGGTCAGGTGCACCGTGTGCTCCTTTTCGTTGACCTCGAAGTGGACGTCCCGCTTCAGTTGCCGGGCAATCTGATCGGCCCGACGGTAGCGGCTCACGTCGTCATGGGCGGGCCCGGAAATGATCAAAGGCGTCCGCGCCTCGTCGATCAGGATGTTGTCCACCTCGTCGACAATCGCATAATGCAGACCTCGCTGGACCTGCTGCAGTTCCCGGGGATAGCGGTCGTCGCCCCGGGCCGCCAGGCGCATGTTGTCCCGCAAGTAATCGAAGCCGAACTCGTTGTTCGTCCCGTACGTGATATCGCAGTCGTACGCCTTCTGACGCTCCTCGGTGGACATGTTGCTCTGGATGGTGCCCACCGTGAGCCCCAACGACATGTACAACGGCCCCATCCACTCCATGTCGCGCCGAGCCAGGTAGTCGTTTACCGTCACCACGTGGACGCCCTTGCCCTCCAGGGCGTTCAAATAGGCGGCCAGGGTGGCCACCAGCGTCTTCCCTTCGCCGGTGACCATCTCGGCGATCGCCCCGCGATGGAGCACGATCCCGCCGATCAGCTGGACGTCGAAGTGGCGCATCCCCAGCACCCGCCGGCCCGCCTCCCGGCATACGGCGTACGCCTCGACCAACAGGTCGTCCAGCCTCTCGCCGGCCGCCAACCGCTGCTTGAACTTGTCCGTCTGCTCCCGCAGCTCCGCGTCGGTCATCTGCTGGTAGCGGGGCTCCAGGGCGTTGATGGCGTCCACAAGCGGCTGGACTCGCTTCAGATACCGAGCGTTGGACGAGCCGAATACGGCGGTCACCCCACGCTCCACCGTCCGCCCAATGGCGCTGAACCAGTCGCTGACGATCTCGAAAATCTGTTCCAACAGTTCCATGACAACCGCGGCCGGAAAAGGGTCCTCGGAATCCTGGTCGCTCGTCCCTCACGGGCGCCCTGGCATGGCAAGGGTGATGCATCCGCCACAAAGGCTATTCCCCTGGGGGCCGTAGCGTCCCCCAAACAGCGCAACCCTACCCACTTTGGTAATCTAAACAATTTCCATACGCCGGGTCAACGAGGCTTGTTCGGCCCCGGATGACACTTGTGGATTAGTTGACTAGCCCAACGGTGGTGGTCCACCGTGGGCTGGTCTCGCGGGGCCCCCGACCAGCGCGCAACGGGGCGTGTCAGCGAATGTCAAATGTCGCAGGACAAGCGTCCTCGCTTGTGCCGTTTACCCAGATTCCACCACCGAGCCTGCGCCAAGAGACGCATCCTTGCGTGCTGGGCAACTCTAACGGTGGGCCGGCGCGGCCTCACCGGCCGCTTCCCCACCCTACCCACTGCGTACGGCTCGTAAGGTGGGACAAGCAAACCGGCTGGGTGGTGGGCCTGCGGTCGCCGGCCACGGTTCCAAGAAAACCCAAGACGCCGGCCTGCCGAACCAGTCGGTTTGGGCCGGCCCACCGTCACTGCTGCTTGCCCCCAGTACCCCCTGCCGTTCGCTGCTTCTTGTACTGCATGCGGGAAACTCAAAGCCGTCGCAGCTGTTCCAACAGGTTGCGGAGCTCCTCGTGGACCTCTTCCGTCTGGCGGACCACCAGGGCTTTGCCGGGATACCAGTAGAAGATCGAACCGGCTCCCCCGTTGACGTCCCACGTTTCGGGGCGCACGGTCCGCTGGATCAGATCGACGAGCATTTGGCCGTAGTCGGCGGCCCCCACAGCCCCACCGCCTCGTGCAGGGCTTTGCTCCAGCAAGGCTTGATCGCTTCCCGGCTGGCCGGCTAAAGAATCCCTATTGCCCTGGGCCCTACCCGCCTCCTTGCGCTTGTGCTCCCGCTCCAGGCGACGCTGGACGGCCACCCAGCGGGCGATCTGATCGCGCAGCGCCAACAGCCGGTAGCGCAATCGGGCCTTGAGCTTCTCCCGTTGGGACCGGGCCAGTTTGGTATCTCGCTCGAGCTCGATATACAGGGCCACGAACTCCTTGGCTGCCTCTTGGGCCTCCTGGTCGTCGGGGCGGGCCCAACGTTTGAGCGCCCGACGGATCGCATCGCGAAGCTCGTAGCCGGTGCGCGGGGCCGCGTCCGGCGAGTGGATCACCTGGACGCCCTTGGGCAACAGTTCTGCCTCACGCGCCTCCTGGGACTCGGCTGCGGCCACAGCCAATAGGGCAGCCAAAACAGCTGACATGGCCTCATCCTCCTCGATGTTCCATGGTCGGAGGAGCAACTACCGTCAAGTTAGCGGGTCCGTTCGAATTTTTCAACAGATTCGTCTTTTTCAACAGATTCGTCGGCCCGCTGCGGGGACCGACCCAGCAGATTGCGGTCGACCCACCAGCGGGGTAGCATGGGGATGGCCCCATTTGGGGGCATGGTGGCTGCCCACACGATGCTTGGCTGGCCTTTTCCGGAGCCTCCCGACC
>DQVB01000558.1 GCA_015661985.1 Planctomycetota bacterium
TGACTGACTCGCCGCCGCTTCATTTCAAAGGTGCCCCCCGACCGCCCGGGCCAACCGGACTATCCGTCAGGCGCATCCGCTGCCGCTGACCGCTCCCCCGTGTCTGCCGCCGGCTTTTCAATTTGGCCGCCTTCAGGCTGGTCGGCCGCTTGCGGCTGATCGCTCTTCGGGGGCTGGGCTGTCTGCGCATCGGCCGCTTCATCCTGGCTGGCCGTTTCCTCTTGCCCGGTCGTCCCCTGGGCCGCCGCGGGGCCTTCTGTCCCCGGCGGGCTCGCCTCTGGCTCCGCGCCCTTCTGTTCGGCCCCTTCTGTTTCTGCCTCGGTCTCTTCTTGGCCGGTCATCTCAGGGGTTTCCGGCTGCTCCGCTTCGCCTTCCTCCTCCGTCGACTCTTTCTTTTTCACCACGTCGTCGCGGCTGAGGTGGATCTTCCGGTAGACCTCATCCGAGATGATATAGTACCAGTCGGCGAAGCGTTCATTGAGCTCCTTGACGCGTTTCTTGCCTGCTTCGATCTTTTCCTCATATTCTTTCTGTTTGCGCTCGTTCTCCTCCTTGATCCGCTGGCGCTCTTTTTCCAGGTCGCTCTCCTCCTGGTCGCTTGTCCGGTGCTCCTTTTCCTTGTCCTCAGCTGCCTCCTCCTGCTGCTGGCCCTCGTCTTGGTGCTCTTGTCCTTTCTGCGCTTGCGCCTCGGGCTCCTCGTCCGGCGCCGTCTCCTTCTCGGCGGGGTCGGAAGCCGCGTCTTCAGCCGTCTTCTCGCTCCCTTCGGCCGGCTGCTGAGTCCGGCCTTCTTGCTCCCCACTGCCCGCTGGTTCTGCTTCCCCGTTGCCCGACTCCGTTTTCTCCTCCTTTTTCGCTTCGGGCAGCGGCTCCAGCTCCGGCTTGGGGATGATGTCCGGATTGAACTGGGCCATGACGAAAAGGTAGCGGTTCAGGCCCTCGGACTCCTCCGAGTCGTCTTGTTCCTCTTCGGGTTTGTCCTTCTGCTCGTCGCTCGGTTGTTCCTCCCCTTCCGAGGAGGCTTCGCTGCCGCCGGCGATCTGGCCGAAACGGAGGACGTATTCCACGCCGTCTTTCATGGTGACGACGATTTCCCCTTCGCTGGAAAGCAGTTCGTAGTGATCGCCCACGGGGACGATATAGAAACCGCGGTTCGCCAGGGAATCCCTGGCCTGAGGGTCGATGCGCACCTGTCCCGTCTGGCGGAGGGTGGCGCTGAGTCCCTTGGGTTTGCGGGCCACGTCGACGATCTTCAGATCGTCCAGGGCCCATTTCATGTCGTTCAGCTTGGTGGTGTCCAGTTCTTCGTCGTCGGCAAGCCCGACGTCTTGGTAACGATCCTCTTTGAACACCTTGCACTCGACGAGTTCCCACTTCGATTCGCTGTCGTCGTATTCCAGCGCCATCAGGCTGCGGGGGATTTGACGGCCCGCCAGCAGGTCGACGGAATAATCGTGGATGCGCACATGACGGACGTCCCACGTGTTGAGCTTCAACAGGTCCTCTTCGATCCAATCCTCGAACCTGGTGGAGATCTTGTCCGTGTTCAAGGCCACCGTATAGACGGGATCCTTGCCGGCCACGCGGACATAGCGGAGGCCCTCTCGCTCCGGGACTTCTTTGCCGACGATCAGATCCAGCAGCACGTTGTCCTTCTTGTCGCGGATGGTCACTCGCCTTCCCACGCCGGTATCCCCGACTTTGCGCTTCTTGGGATCGGGATCGAGCACCCCGAACAGTTCGTGGTCCCCCGGGCTGTCGCTGGCCACTTCCAGGACCTTGAGCCCCATGAGGCCGGTGGCCACCTCGGCCAGCTGCTCTTCGGCGTCGGCCGGGTAGTTCTCGTGTGAGGGGATCGACCACTGTTCGTCGATTTGGGCCACTTTGAAGGGCCGCACGGTAGCCGTTTCCTCGTCGAACTCGAGGATCTCCAGGCTGGCCGCTTTCAGCGGATCATCGAATTCCGGGAAGAGCGTCTTGCCTTGCATCTGGTCGATCGACACTTCCGGCAGCGAAGGCTGACTCAGCCAAGCCACCAGCGAAATGGCGATAGCCACCCCCACGAACGTCAAAGTCTTTACGTTTTCGTTCATCGCGTACGTCCTCGCTCCATGTTCCAGACGGTGGAAGGATCGGGCGGAAACGGGGAAGGCGTTGCCGGCTAGCGGAGGCGGGATCGAGCCACGCCTTCCCGCTCGCGCGTGCGCCGCACCAGGAACACGATCACACCGATCACCAGGGGCGGGATGGGCGGAAGCACTACGGCCCACATCTTGTAGGTATCCTGGAGCTTGCGGATCTTCAGGCTCGTTTCCGTTTCGATCCGGTTGATTTCACGGTCGCGCTTCTGTTTGAGCTGTTCCAGTTTCGTCTGCTTGCGCCGCTCGGCGTCCTCCCGCACCATGGCTACGCGGATCAACACCTCCTGGCTGGGAATGTTCTGCTTTTCCAGGCGCTGGCGGAGGCGATCCACCTTCTCCTGCACTTTCCGGTCCTCCTCTTCCTCGGTCCGGCGGTACTCTTCGCGCAGTTTTTCGATCGTCCGGGCCGTCTCGCGCCGGGCATCCTCCGTCTTTTCCTCGATGCGCGTCAGCGTACGGTGCTTGGGCCGTCGGGAGCGGATCCGGATGAAACGGTCGTCGCCGGCCAACATATCGAGCACGTTCAGCACGAAGGTGACGTTGTCGAAGTCGAAGTGGATCCCGGCCTCGGGGATGCTTCCCTGCTCGCGCAGCCGGAAGAATTCCCGATGCAGCATGTCGATGTCGGCCACCAGTACGACGTTCATCTCCGCCGGGCCCGAGCCGCCCCCCGCTTGCTTGTCTTCGTCGCCCGACTCCTCGGATTCATCCCCGTCATCATCGCCGTTGCCTCCGGCGCTGGGTTCTTCGGGCGCCTTGCCCCGGATATGCGCGGCCAGCACATAGGGAACCTCCGTGGGCCGCTGGTTGCGATATTCATTGAGCGGCCCCCCCATGCCGAAAAAGCTCATGCGAAAGACTTCGCTGGCATCGACGATGCCGGTTCGGGTACCCGTGCGCACCAGTGGGGTAAAGGTGAGCTTGGAGACGTTCAGCGGCGTGATCCAACCGGGGAAGGGGAAGAGCATGTGTTGGAGGCCCGCCGTCGAGGCCAGCGACCCGTTGAACGGCTGTTGGGCCCCGCAGCCGGTATCCACGAAGACGAACTCCTCGGGCAGGTGGCTTAGTTTGGGATAGGGGTTGTAGTCCTGCCAAACGACCTGGACGTTCCCCCCGGTGGGCGTTCCCGGATCGCCGCTGAAGTCGACCCCCAGCAGGCGCCAGAGGGCGGAGCGGTCGCCCTTTTCCATCGACTGGGACATCATCGGATTCATCCCTGCCGGCGGCCGCCGCATGGCCGTCGTGCCCGGTACATTGGAGGCGAACAGGGGCAGCGGGTCCTCGAAAATCGCCGTGGGGATACCGTTGCGGATGGCCTCCACAAAGTTCCTCATCGGTTCCGGGCCCAGCGTCGACGGCTGGACGGCCAGCAACACGTCATACTCACCCTGGGGGATCGGGTCGCTGGCGTTGACCCGCTCCACGTCGTACTGCTTCTCCAGCTCGTCGATGATCGGCCATTGAGCCGAGCTGGACATGGTCTGCATGTTGAAGCGGCCGTAGAGGGGTGCGTCCGTCTCGATGACCCCCACCTTCTTGCGTTGCTGCTGCGTTACCGTTACCAGCGACCGCACCAGTTCGTATTCCACAGGGATACCGCGGTCGATGAAGGGGATGATGACCCGTTCCAGGCCACAGGTGAAGGCCACCCCCATGAACAGATGGTCCTCGGAGAAAGTACCGCGGTTCAGCGTGGTCACGCGCCGCGGCGTGATATCGTACCGCTGTTCCGCCCGGGCCGCCTCCTCGGTGAATCGTTCCGTGTTGTTCACCCGGACCCGCACCTTGGCCCCACCGCGCTTGCCCAGTTCCCGCAACATGGACAGCAGATTCAGCCGCGTCTGGACATAGGCCTCAGGCACCTGGGGGCTGACGAAGGCCTCGACATTCACCGGGCGCTCGATCTTCAGGCGCTCCAACAGCTTCACCGTCTCGGGAGAAAGAGAACTGAGCCGCTCGGCGGTCACGTCGATGCGCACGTCGTAATGCGCCAGGAACACCACCAGGGCGATGCCTGCCGCGCCCAACGAGAGCCCACGAGCCACGTAGTGACTGGTCATCACGTAAGCGTTGCGCCCGCGGACCCAGTGACGGCGGGCAATGAGGATCATGCTCACATACAGCATCACCGCCACGATCATCAGGAAGTAGACCAGGCCGGAAAAACTGATGATCCCACGGCCGAAATCCCGGAACTGTTCGGTAAAGCTCCACTGCTTGATGGCCAATGCCAGCTGCCGGCCGGTGATCGAATCGGCAAACACGGCAAACACCAGAGGCGCGTTGAGCACGGCGCCCAGGATGTAGGCGATGGTAAGGTTGTCCGTCAGGAAGCTGGCCACGGTGCCGATGGCCAGCATGGCCAGCCCGATGAGCCAGTAGCCGAGGTAGGTGGCCAGGAATAGCCCCTTGTCGGGATCTCCCAGGAACTCGAGCACCGCGTAGTTGCAGGCCAGGGAAAACAGGAGGGCCACGGAGTAGATAGCCACGGCAGCCAGGTATTTACCCAGCACGATCTCCAAGTCGCCGGCCGGGATGGTCAACAACAGCTCGTCGGTCCCCTGGCGCCGCTCGTCAGCCCAGATGCTCATCGTGATCGCCGGGATGAAGACCAGCATGATGAAGGGGAAGCTCCGCAAGGGAGCGGTGGGGCTGAAGCTGAGCTGGTCCAGATTGGCCAGGTTCGTGTTGAAGAACTCGTTCGGCCAGAAGGCCGCAATGGTGCTCAACAACACGAAAACACAGATGAACACATAGCCCGTAGGGTTGGCGAAATAGGAGACAA
>DQVB01000135.1 GCA_015661985.1 Planctomycetota bacterium
CAGCGGCTGTCGGTCACGTCAGCCAAGCTGGCGGCCGGTGCCTTTCTGGGCCAGGCCGAGCAGGTGGTCTTCGGTTGGCCCGAGCCGGGGCGTCTGGAGCTGGGCGGCGCGTTGGCCTGCCAGGGCCGCTTGGAGCAGCTTCAGCGGTGGTTTGCCTTCGACTCGGCCCCCTGGCAGATCGACGGTCGTTTCGTGGCTCGGGCGGACGTGCGCCAGACGGCGGATGTCACGGCGGGGACGTTGGATGTGCGCGTGGATGAACTGACTGTCCGGCATGAGTCGGGCCGGCGGATCGAGGAGAAGCTCGTGCGCTTGACGGCGCAAGGCCAGTACGAGCGGCGGACGCGGACGGTCAAATTGGCGCCCGTGGCACTGGTTTCGGCGGCGGCAAGCGCCCGTGGCGCTGCGGGGTTGGCTTTGGGCCACCGGCCGCCGCGCCTCCAGATGGAAGGGCAACTGGACTACGACTTGGAGCGACTTTCCCAGTGGTTTCCGTTCCAGACGGACAGCAACGTGTTTGTCGCCGGGCGGGGATCGAACCCCTTCTGGTACCGCGGGCCGTTGTCGTGGCGCGAGGGGGAAGGGGGCGGCGGCATCGACTGGCAATCGTGCGACGCGTACGGGTTTCGCTTCGGCCCGGGCCGGTTGGACCTGGCGCTGGCCCGGGGCATGCTCCAGGTTCGTCCCGTGAACGTGGCGGTCAACGAAGGGAGGTTGCACCTGGCCCCCCAGCTGCGTTTCGCGGGGGAGCGTACCGAATTGGTCTTTCCCGCGGGGCCGCTGGCCGAACGGATCCGCATCAATCCCGCCATGTGTGCCCATTTCCTCCAGTACATCGCGCCGATACTGGCCGGCGTGGCCAGTGCCGAAGGCACGTTCTCCATCGAGCTGGACGGATGCCGCGTGCCGTTGGATGACCCCGCCTCGGGGGACCTGGCCGGCCGCATGATCATCCACGACGTCCAGATCGGCCCCGGGCCCCTCATCCGCCAATTGGCCGTGGCCCTGAGGCGGGACAAGCCGGCTCAGCTGCGGCGCGAATCGGTCGTCGAGTTCCGAATGGTGCAGGGCCGCGTGTATCATCGCGGGCTCGAGCTCCAATTCCCCGATCTGACCATCCGTACCTACGGTTCGGTCGGGCTGGACCAGTCACTGGCCGTGTTGGCCGAGATCCCGATCCCGCCCGACTGGAAAACGGGCAGCCGGTTGGATGCGGCATTGAGGAACCAGACGATCCGCATTCCCATCGCCGGGACCTTAAGCCGACCGACTTTGGATACGGCGGCGCTGGAACGGTACCAGGCAGAACTGTTGGGACGGGCTGCCCAGAACCTGTTGGAAGACGAATTGCGACGTCGGTTGGACGAGTTGCTCCGCCGGCGGCAGTAGTTAAGATGACGGGGCGCCGTTTCCGTCTGTCACCAGAGAGGACCGACAATGAAACTAGTCCTTCTGGGAACCACCGGGTATCATCCCAGCGAAGACCGCCACACCCCCTGCATGCTGCTGCCCGACTGCGGGATGATGTTCGACGCCGGCACGGGGATCTTCCGCGCCCCGCGATACTTGAAGAACGGACTCTTGATGATCTTCCTCTCCCACGCCCATGCGGACCATGTGATCGGACTCACCTATCTGTTGAACATCGCCCGGCTGCATCGGTTGGATCGCGTGGTGGTGTACGGCGAGCCGGACAAGCTGGCGGCCATCAACCAGCATCTGTTCTCCGAGCTGTTGTTTCCCAAGAAACCCCCGATGGAGATGCGGCCGCTGGAACGTGACGTGGAGGTGCCCCAAGGGGGCCGGTTGACCCATTTCCGACTCGAGCATCCGGGCGGCAGCATCGGGTTTCGTGTCGATTGGCCGGACCGGTCGCTGGCCTACGTGACCGATGTGACGGCCGCGCCCGGAGCGGAATACGTCGAGCGGATCCGGGGCGTCAACCTGTTGGTGCACGAATGCTATTTTCCTGATACCCATGCCGACTGGGCCCGGAGGACGTTCCACAGCTGGACCACGCCGGTAGCCCAGGTCGCGCGCCGGGCCGCCGTGGGGCGGCTCGTGCTGGTCCACCTCAATCCGCTGGGCGATGCCCGCGACCCGGTGGGCCTGGAAACCGCCCGGAGCATTTTTCCCAGGACCGAGCTGGGACACGACCTGATGGAAATCGACTTCTGAAACGGCGGGTTGCCGCTGGTGGGTTATAATGAAGGAGTCGGCGGCTCGGCTTTTCCCTGTCAAACGGAAGTTGAGCGGCCGAGGGGCGTCAAGTTCAGACCGGGTTTGGACCGAGCCGGAGGGCGAGCCAGATGCGGCCCGCCGTGAAGGGCGATGGGGATTCGCTTTTATTGCCCCAACGGGCACAAATTGAACGTCAAAGCCTTCCAGGCGGGACGGCGGGGCATCTGTCCGTATTGCGGGGCCAGCGTCCAAATCCCGTTGAAAAGCACGCGTCCCAGTTCCAAGGAGCTGAAGGGCAAGAAGGCCAAGCGGAAACGGGCTGGCGGCAAGCCAGGCCCAGCCTCGAAGTCGCCCCGGCCCGGGCAGGGGTCCGGTCGACGGCCCGGGGACGAACTGCCAGCCTTTGACAAAACCGTCCTCATCGAGGGGGGGATCGAACCCGAGGAACCGGACGGGCAGGAGGGCCAGTTCGGGCAACGGGACCAAAGGCCCGCCGGGGCAGAGGCGCCCACGGCGGATCGGCTTCCGGGCCCCCTCGGGCAGTGGGGGCCAGCCCGATCGGGGC
>DQVB01000112.1 GCA_015661985.1 Planctomycetota bacterium
CGGGCGGCTGGCATCCCGGCGGTCGCGGCGGGTGATCTCCTTCAGTACCCCTCCCAAGGTAGCTGGTTCGCCACGTTCGTGGAAATCGCGCAGCCGTCGCCTCGCCCGCTCCAACGGGCTGGCGGTCAAGAAGACTTTGCACTCTGCGTCCGGGAACACCACCGTGCCCTGGTCCCGCCCTTCGGTCACCACGTTCCGATCGGCGGCCGCCTGGCGCTGGAGCTTCACCAAGTACTCGCGGATTTCGGGGTTGTCCGCGGCGAAACGCGACACGGCGGTCACCTCCGCCGACCGGATGGCGTCGCTGACATCCTGGCCTTCCAACAAGACCCGCTCGCCCATCACCTCGATCCGAGCAGATCGGGCCACGCGGGCCAGCTGCTCGGGCCGATCCCAGTCGACCCCGCGGCGGATGCCGGCCAAGGCCACGGCGCGATACATGGCCCCAGTATCCAAATACTGGAAACCCAACCGCCGGGCCAACCGTCGGGCCACGGTACTCTTTCCGGCCCCTGCCGGGCCATCGATGGTCACAATCATCCGCCCACCCTGCTTCGATTCGTCCACATCGGGTGATTCCAACGGCAATGCATCACTGCGTCCATGGGGGCGCCAGGCCAGCGGGGGCCCACCAAGGCCGAACCGTGCGGCTCGATCAGGTCCGCCCGGTCTTCACGGCCTGCGCTGGATCATTGGTGGCTCCACGGCACCGGGTGTCAAGCCGTGTGGAAGTGTCGGGCACGGGGGAGCAACTCCGCTGAGGGAAACGGACCGGAAACCGGGCACACCCCCCATGTTGGTGGGATGGTGGACACGTGGTGCACCGATCGAGGGGTGAGCCACCGGGCTGCGGATACTTGATTTCCTGATCGCGGGGCGCTTATATTGTCGGATGTCGCGGGGGACGGCTGCTTGTTGCAGACAAGTCGGATAGGGATGTGTCGCTACCGTTCCGGTTTGGTGGAGGCCGGGCCGACCGGCTGCGGGACGCTGGGGTGTGGGTGCCGGATTTGGCCGGGGCCGCCACAGCACGACGGGTCCGGTAGCGGGGTGAGTGTTTTTTTCCTTTTTCGCAGGGTCACTGGTTTTGGGTTGCCCGGCGTACTGTGCGGCGCCGGGAAGCAGGGTTCACGGGACGTATTCGGGGGAGGGAATCGCCGTGATTACTAGTTGTCCAGTGTGTGGCGGCCAGGTCCAAATCTCGGCGCAATTGGCTCCTGGGACGCCGGTCCGCTGTCCTTATTGTTCCCGCACCTTTGCCTTCACGGGTACTCCGCTTGCGCCGGTGCGGCGGCGGGGACGGAGGCGCAGAAGCGACCAGCCTGTTCTGTTCATGGTGGCCGGAGCGGTCGTGGTGTTTGGGTTGTGCGCCGTAATGTGGGTTGTCTGGTCGGCGGGGCGCCGCAGCGCTTCAGAGGACCAGCGGCCATTGGCGGCCGGCAGGGCGGATTCCGGTGATGCCCGAGCGGAGCGGCCCAGGGACGCCCAATCAGCGGATGGGCTTCCGCGGGCAAGTCCTTTCGTTCAGCAGCAGACCGCTTCCACAGGGCCGGTATTGGCCAGCAGCTTCGACGCGTTGGACACGCCGCGGCCATCCGGACATATGGGGACGCTCAAACGGCGCGAGGAAACGGCTCTGGCCATCTCCCCGGAACTGCGCTACCGGTGGGCTATCGGCCAGCGCTACGGTTACCGGCTGACGTTCCGCACCGAGGTGGAGGGCAAGTCGGTCCTTTGCACCGGAGCCGTGGTGTTGCGGGTGATGCCCGAGTCACGGATCCTGGAGATGTTGCCTGACGAAGCCGTTTCGACCGGGACGGCGTTTGTGGTGAACAGCTATGGGTATCTGCTGACGTGCGAACACGTCGTCCGGAACGCCAGCAAGATCGAGGTGCGTGTTCAGCAGCAGACCTATCCGGCCGAAGTCTTGGTGGCTGACGAGAAGCACGATGTGGCGATCTTGCGGGTCGAGGCCGAGGGGCTGCCTGTCTTGCCGTTGGCGGATTCCAACGCGGTGCAGTTGGCCGAGGGGGTGCGGGCCGTCGGCTTCCCCCTGGCTGACATGTTGGGAAGCACGGTCAAGGTGACACAAGGTTCCGTGTCGGGCTTCGTCGAAGTTGAGGGATACCGAGAGATCCAGCTGGATGCCAGCATCAACCCGGGCAACAGCGGCGGGCCGCTGGTGGATGCCCAGGGACGGGTGATCGGCATTGTGAATGCCAAGCTGGTTCCCGGGTTCGCCTCGAACGTGGGTTTCGCCGTGCCGGTGAACGTGGCCCGCCGGATGTTGCGCGCCCACGGGATTCCCTTTGCCACGCTGGAAGGCCAGCCGGCGATGGATGGTCCCGAGTTGGCTCGACGCGTGACGCCGGCGGTAGCCTTTGTCCAGGCGACGGTCACCCCGGAGGGATTGGGGCACGGCAAGCTCCATTTGATCGAATACTCCGCCTATGTCGAGGCGACGGGGTCGGACCGAGGCAAGGTCTCCTTGCCGGGGGGCGGGTACGGGTATGGGGTCATGGTGGTGGACGAGTTCGGGAAGGTGGTTTTGGCCAAGAGGACCACTCTGCTGCCGGAGATCCTGGGGCCCTTGGGTGAGTTGGCCTTGGTGCGGCTGTCGCACACGGGTCAGAAGAACTGGTCGATCGAAGAGAAGACGGCCATCGGCGTGGCCGCCGGCGCCGAGGGCCCCAATCCGGCCTTCCGTTTCATCCGGCCCGATTCCCGCGACGTGGAGGAAGGGGACTCCTCGCTCATTTCGCTGGTCAGTGTCCAATCGGCGGTGGAGAGCACGCGCTACGAAGTGCAATCGGAGTCCGGAAGCACGGTGCGGCTGAAGGTCGAACACGAGCTGAAGACGCTGCACGCCGAGGGCGAAAGGCCCCTGCTGAAGCTCAGCGGCTCGGGCTTCGCCGAATTCGACAAGGCCGCCGGCCTGCCGGTGCGGATGCACTACCAGGCGATTTGCGAGGGGCGCACGGCAACGGGCGTGTCGCAAACGCAACTGTCGGTCACCTACGAAAAAACCGATGCGGATCGGGCGGCGCGGGAGGTGGCCAAAGGCAGCCCGAAGCGGATCCCGGGCACGCCGTTCATGGTGACGGCCAAGTCAGTGGACGAGGCCGTGGAGCTTTTGCAATCGCCCGTGCTGAGCAGTCTGGAGAAGGGCGCCGTGTTGGAACTGCTGGCCGTGATGCCCTTCGAGGAATCCAGGCAGCAGGCGGTGATCGAAGCCGTACGGCCTTTTCTGTACGATCGGATGGGCCCAGTGGAAGAGGCCGCCAAGGCGATGAGCGTCTGGGGCGACGAGGAAGAGCTGATCGCTTTGATACCCAAATGGGATCGCCTGGACGGTTTCGCCCGCAACAAGATCGCCACCCGCCTGGGCGAGATGAAATCGGAACGTGGAGCCGAGCAGCTGGTCATGATCGTGGCCGATCATTACCGCTATGAGGACGAAGGGCCCATCTTCGACGCCCTGCGGAAAATCGGCCCGCCCGCCGAGAAGTGGGTGTTCATCCTGCTTGAGCATCGTGACTTTCGCGTGCGCGTGGAGACGTGCCGAGTGCTCGGCCAGATCGGCGGCACACAGAGCATCCCGGTGCTGCTGCGATTCCTGCGCCGGGATCGCAATGTGGCCTCGCAGCAGGCGGCCCGGGCGGCCGTGCAGAAAATCCGTGCCCGGATGAACACCAGCGAGAAGCCGGCAGGCCGGTGATCTCCCGCACGGAGCGGCTGGTGCCGGCTGATCGCTCAGGCCTCCTCCAGTTCCAGGCGGTCGTACAGATCGTTCCATTTGACCAGGCGGCCGGAGACGAGGACGGTCTGTCCCGGATCCACACCCTCCAGTTCCTCGTTGCGATGGACGGCCAAGCGTGCCAGTACGGCACAAGAGGTGCCCGCCACCACGCCCATGAGAGTTCGCCCATTACGCAGCCGCTCATCCGGCACGTAGCCGAAGGTACGTTCCACCTTGTCCACTTCGATGGGGCAGGCAAAGACCCGGTCGGCGTTCTGCTGGACGATCTCTTTCCGCTCCCGCCCGAAGCGGCTGGCCGCCAGAAGACGATCGACCACCGCCCTGAGCTCCGCTTCGCTGGCCACTGGGGGTTGTCCGGCCACTTCGTTCAGGGCCGGGGGTGGCTGCGCGGCGGGCTCGGCAGGCGCTTCGGACGGGCTCTCCACGGTGGTCCATATCGCCTCCTCCTCCGCAGGA
>DQVB01000389.1 GCA_015661985.1 Planctomycetota bacterium
CCTTGTGCTTCAATTCCATCGTGTCAAAGGCACATCCGTCGGAATCGATGCCTACCAGATAGTCATGCTTCGGTGTCAGGTCGATCATCTCTGCGCGACGCCATCTCCTCGGGAAGTTCACTGGACGAAAAACGCCTGGCCCGCGGTCGCACCGCGTTGAAGGCGACCGATCGCCGCTCACTTGCGGTCCGCCTGGGGCACGTACGGTGGCAGTTTCTGCGAGGCGTAGGTCGGCTCGAACTGCGCCAGCCGATGGCGGCCGCCGCTCAGGGGCAGGCTGACCATATCCTCGCCGACCAACGGCCGGGCGTAACGCACGAAATCATCGGTCACGTCGATCCCGCTCGGCGCGATCCACTCTTGCGGAAACTGCCGCTCGCTGTTGGCCACCTCGGCCAGCGGAACGCGGTCATACCATACGCTGTAGCCCGGACCTGGGTTGCGCAGGATCGTGGCCATGTAACCGCCCTGGCCCGTGGCGGCCAACTCCACCGCCTTCGCGCCTACGGCATACGCCTCCTCCAGATCGACCGTCGAGGCATAGGCCATCGAATGCCGCTGGTCGGTGCCCGCCACATTCCCGCGCGCCGCCCCTTTGACCGGCAGCCCCACGCCGTTCAGGTAGTTCACCACCACCTGGGCGACCGTCATCCGGCTGGAGCCGAACGACTGGTGCCCGAACGCGTCGGTCACCTTGCCCAGATCGCCCACGTCGAAGCCTTCACTCACCACCACCAGACAGCGGCCGCAGGCGCGCAGCTGGTCGCTGACCTGGTCGGCCAACTGCTCCAGCGGCACGGCGCGTTCGGCCAAGTAGATCTGCAAGGGCGTCTCCCGCCTTGGATCGGCCAACCGCGCCGCGGCCGGAATGAAACCGATCTTTCGCCCCATCGCCTGGAGCACCAACACAGGATCAGCCGGGCAGGATCCTTTGTTCTCCTGATCGGCATATTGGACCATGTGCATCCAGTACTTGGCCACCGACCCGTAGCCCGGCGTGTGGTCAATGAGCCGAAATTGGCTGTCCCCCACGTCGTTGTCGATCGTCTTGGGCACCCCGACGGCCACCAGATCCAGCCCCTGCTGTTGAGCCAGCTGGGCGATCTTGTTGGCCGTGTCCATCGAATCGTTGCCGCCAATGTACAAGAAGTAGCCGACTTGGTGGGCCCGGAAGACGTCGATCACCCGCTGGAAGTCCTCCGTCTGCCTCTCCCTCAACTTGTACCGGCACGTGCCGATGGAACCGGCCACCGGTGTGGTGCGCAGCAGAGCGACCTGCTCCTCCGATTGAGCCGACAGGTCCAGCAACTCCTCCTTCAACACGCCCTCAATCCCATGCCGGGCCCCGTAGACGGTCCCGATCTGCTCATACTCCCGAGCCGCCTCGATAATGCCGCGAAGGCTGTTGTTGATCACACAAGTCGGCCCGCCGCTTTGGGCGACCACCAGATTCCGCGCCGCAGTCATTCACGTCCTCTCCTACGGTGTGCCGAAACCCCATCCGGAAAACGGAAACCGTAACCGCCCCGAACCCGAGACCCTGTGACCCGGAGCCTGGGCCGGCCGCGAAGTCGATCCAGAGAACGGGGATTGTACCCGGGCTCACGGGTGGCCACAACGAGGGGGCGTCACGGCGCAAAGGGCCCCGTATCCAACAGCGGAAGAAGCCCCAGCCGGCCGGTGCGGCTCCGCCGTTTGGACAGACCGCCCGAACCGGGCCACACCAGGCCATACGGCAGGGAAAGGCTTCGCCCCTTTGCTGGGGGGCCAACCATCGCCACGGGGCCGGGACTCAGCCCCATGTGAGCATGCACGCGCCCCAGGAATAGCCGACTCCGAACCCGATCAGCATCAATCGATCCCCAGGCCGGATTCGCCCGCATCCCACATAGGCTTGGATTGCCATGGGAATGGTCGAGGAGACCGTGTTGCCCACCGTCTCCAGGTGATAAACCATTTTTTCCGGTGGCACGCGGCTGGAGGCGGCCAGGTTGTCCAGCATGAACTTGTTGGCCTGGTGGTAGACAAACCAGTCGACCTGGTCCAAGGCGCAACCCGCCTTCTCCAGAAGCGCGGTGATCACCGGCGGCACAGTATCCAGGGCGAACGTGAAGATGGCCTGGCCGTCCATGAACAGGTGATCCTGGGAGCGCACGCAACCCACCTCGTCCGATTTCTCGCGAGCCGTTTCCGGCGAACGGGGCAAACGGAAGCCACCGGCGGGGACCATCAGCTTGTCGGCCCCTCGGCCGTCGCTTCCCAGAACGAAGGGGCCGATGCAGCCGGGGCCATCGGCCGAGGGCCCCACCAACGTGGCCGCCGCCCCGTCGCCGAACAACGGACGCACGGTGCGGTCGCGCGGATGGATGTACTTGGTATAGGTGTCGGCAGTCAGAAGCAGTACGTGTCGGGCCGCGCCGGTGTGGACCAGCGACGCGGCCAACTGGAGGCCGTAAACGTAGCCGGAGCAACCAAGGTTGAAATCCAACGCCCCGATGTGGGTGCCCAACCCGAGTCGGTCTTGGAGA
>DQVB01000190.1 GCA_015661985.1 Planctomycetota bacterium
CTCCTGAATAACATATCGCTGAACTGAAAACGCCTGTGTGATTTAGTACTCATCGTTCCCATTCCATGCCGGTCGTGCGAAGGGCCGCTTCACCGCAAAACGAGTGGGAGATACACCCGATACAACACACCGGGGGTGGGCGATGGGGTGGACGTGGGCGTGGGCGACGGTTGCTGGGGAGTCCCTGCTAGCCAGTCGGGCTGAGCGGCCCGCCCGTCGGTGGTGACCGGCCACAGTTCCACGGGATTCTGCAGGTTGATCATCCACAGATCGCGGCCGTTGACCACGCTGGGACTGCGGCGCTCGAACACCGCGTACTTTCCGTCCGGCGAGACGGCCAGCGCCCCCAGGGGGTCTAGCGCATTGGGATTGGACGAGCGGTACACATAGAGTTGCGTCAGGCGCTGGATCTGCCCACTCGCTGAGGTGTAGCGGTACAGGTCCAGGCCATCGGTGAAGATGAAGCCGGACCCATCGGGCAACCAGGCCACATGCTGCGCACCGACGCCCGTAGCCGCGGCATCCACCAGCAGGGTGCCCGTGCCGTCACCCGCCGTGGTCTGATAGACGCCCGGATTGGCCGTGTAGAGCAGTGCATCCCCGCTCTGAGGCGACCAGGCGATGTCGTTGAGGCCCAGGGCGCTGGTGGAAAAGAGCGAGCCCAGGGTACCGGCCATATCCACCTTTTGCGGTACCCCGTTCATGGCGAAGGCCACCATGCTGCCGTCCGGCTTCCAGGCCGGTTCCGCCGCCTCGAACTGCGTGCAATCGTTCCCCACAAAGGAAAGGGTGCCGGCGTCCACCGAGCCGCCGGCCTGCACGTCCACCAGCGCGCCCGGCACTTGATAGAGGCCGCTGGCGCAATTGCCGTCCATCCAGATGAACACCACATACTGCCCCTTGCCCGCGCCCAGGTCGGCCACGTTGGGAACGGTGAAGTTGACCGTGGCATCGGGCGCCAGCGGCCCCAGCGACACCGGCGAGTCCGCGCCCTGGACGTATACCGAGATGGCAGTCAGGTTGCGGGTGGAGTTGTTCCACACCCTGCCGGTCACCGTCCCCTTGCTATAGCCGCCGGCCTGAATCTCGCTGTGCGCAGGTGGGTTGGTCAACCGCCGCACCTGCCCGTTCATGTCCACTTGGTAGATGTCCGTGTGGAAAGGCGAATAGCCGAACTCGTGATCGCTGGCGAAGGCGATGGCCGAGCCGTCGGCCTTCCAGGAAAGGCCGACAATCTTGCCGCCGCCCGCGGTGGGGTGAGTCCACAGCGTATAGCGGGACGAACCGTCGGGGGACATCCAGCCGATGGTGTAGTGATTGTTGCTGTCCACGCCCCGGTAGGCCAGGGCGCCGCTGAGGGAAGGGTAGGTCATGGTGCCGCTGAGGAGCAGCGACACGTTGTCGATGTAAGCCTGGAAGTTGTCCTGCGATCCCAGTTGCAGTTGCAGGTTGATGAACACCCGCTCGCCAGCCTGGTGGGCCGCCTGCGTCTGCGCGACCTCCTGGGCGGTGAGCGCCTGGCTGAAATGCTGCCAGCCCGTGTCCACTGTTGTGCTTGGCACCACCCACCAGCCGGTGATCGCCTGGGGGTTGTTGAAGTTGGCATCCGTCTTGAACACCGAGACCCCCAGAGCGGCCCCCAGGTACGCGTACGAATTGGCCGGCACCAGCCGGTAGTCGAAACTCAGGGTGGCGGCCGTGGTCGTGGTGGGCAGGAAGACCTCCTGCCAGACGTTCACCGGCCCCTGGCTGAGAAACGTCTTCATCACCAGCACCGGGTCGGTGGACGCGCCCACGTTGTCTGTGGTGGTCATGTTGTCCCAGCCCCAGTCGTCCAGACCGACGGTGAAGGTGCCGTTGCGGATGTATTCCGAGCCGGTGAAGTTGGTGCGGTCGGGCGCGGCCCACGTCACCATCCTTCGCACGCCGGCGAGCAAGACCAGGCTCACGAGCAGAAAGGCGACTGCTTTTCGGGAAACTGTCGGACGTTTCTGAGACATGACTTCCTCCTCTGTTGCACTCATCGCTTTCATACGATACCGCTTGTGTCCACCTGAATAGCGGCCGGGAAGAGCACGTTCCAGAAGGCCAGCGCCAGCAGCCAGTCCTGTTCTTCGGCGGTGACGTCGGGGGCGGTGATCTCCACCGCCGGCGGGCGCGACATCTGCCGAAGCGAACGCAAGCGACCGCCGTAGAACGGGTTCTCCGGCCGGCCCACGACCCGCTCCTGCACCGTAACCGGATACGTGGCTTGATCTTTGTCCGGGTAGGAGGAAGGGCGACGGCCGATGGGCTGTCCCTCGGCGTCCAGCAGCGTGCCGTCGGGCTGAAGACTTCCCGGCGGCCTGCCTTCCACCTGGATGGCGACCTGGCCGGCAGGCTGGGCATGGAACTCGAACGTCTGTGCCATGGTGCACACGAGCGCCCGCCCGTGGAAGAGCAGGTATCCCCGATAAACGCGGCGTCCAACCATGGCGAACGCGGCCCAGGTGCGTTCCCTGGCGGAGCGGGAAGCAGCGACCAGGCCGCGCGCCCGAAAGAGTTGGGGCCAAAGGTGAACCACCGCAGGCGGCGAAAGGTGTGCAGGTCGGCCA
>DQVB01000385.1 GCA_015661985.1 Planctomycetota bacterium
ATGGTACCCACCAATCGGCTTGCCAGAGCCGCGTGCGGTCGCATGGGACATTACCTCCGTGGGACAGGTGACTGCCATGGGGATTTCAAGTCCGAAGGGGAAATTTCTATGGTCACGTACGTTTTACGTCCCACCCAGCGGGTGGTTGGTCGATTGTTTTGCAGGGATCGATCGGTAGATTGTCGATCGCGGCCGGAAAGGGGGCCAGTTTCGCGGTTAGTGGGGGCCGGGTTCGTGGTTGCGTGATGGGGCGCGAGGCGGAACTGGCTGCGGTTTGGAGACGGTTGAGATCGTCGAAGAAGTGGGGAGCCATGGTAGGGGAAGACCGGCGGTGCGGCAGAGATCGATGGCGGCCGGGTGGAGGGGAAGATGGCGGGCGGCGGCCCAAAGGTCGAGAGGGTTGCCGTGGGAGTTGCAGGCGAAGCAGTGGTATATCTGGCGGGTGAGATGGACTGAGAAGGTTGGGCGGGAAGAGGAGCGACAGCCGGGGAGTGGGCAGGGTCCACGAAGTTGGGGACCTCGACACTCGGTGGCTTGAAAGCCGAGCAGGTTCAAGACTTGGGTCATCGAGATCTGCCGGCGGACTTGACGGTAGTCGATGCCCGGCATGAGGGCCTCAAGGGTGGATCGCTTAGGTGGTGTCGTGCTCGAATCAGCGGGGCAGCTTTTTGGCCCGGTGGGCGCGATAGGACTTGCCGCGGATTTTCAGCAGGATGGCCCCATCGACTACCCGGTCGAGAAAGGCCATCGCCAGGGGCGGATCTCCCAGGTACTCGCTCCAAGCTTCGAAGTCGATATTGGTGGCCAGGGCCGTGCTGTGCCGGCCACTGCGGGCGTCGATTACCTTGTAGAACAGGCTGGCCGCTTGGGGACATTCGCCGCGTTCGATGCGATCGAAGCCGAACTCGTCGATGACCATCAGATCGAAGCGTGCCCAGTAGCGGATCCGGCGAGGCAGGCTTTCATCGGCCAGCGATTTCCGCAGGTCCTCCAGCAGGTCGGCGCTGGTGGTGTATCGTACACGGTATCCCAATTCACAAAAACGCCGCGACAGCGCCTGCAAGAGAAAACTCTTTCCAACACCGCTTTGCCCCATCATGACGAGATTCTCTCCCCGGCGGACGAACTCTCCGGTGGCCAACTGTTCGATCTGGGCGCGGTCTATCGCCTGGGCGTTGAACTTCCAATCGAACTGGGCAAGCGTCTTCTCTTCACGGAAGCGGGCCTCGCGAATCCGCCGCTCGACGGCCCGCTGGTGGGAACGCACGGCCGGTTCTCCCAGAATCAGTTGCAGAAAGTTCAGGTGCGAGAGACCCTCCTGCTCGGCGCGGGCCAATGCGGCATCGAGCATCTCGGCGGAAAGCGGCAGGCGGAGCGTCTTGGCGTCGTCCATAATCCGCTCACGCAGATTCGCCGAGAGGGCCGTCTTCTTCTTGATCGTTCTCTGCTTGGCCGGTGTCTTCTTCGGTGTTGTCATGCTGGTCGGATCCCTCGAACAAGAGTTGTTGATACTCCGTCGCCTGACGCGGTGGCGTGGGATCGTCGGAGAAGAGCTCCTTCAGATGAGACGATTCTTCTTCCGCCATACGATCGAAGCACGTTTTGGGCCGGGCTCGCACGGCCAGGATGCGTTCTACAGAATTCATCGAGAAGGCTCCGTAGCGGACGGCCCGATCCAATGCGGCCAAGAAGTCTTCGCGGCGGTAGATTCCCAAGAGGGCCAACACCTTCTGGGCCTGGCTCCAGCCACAACGTTGCGCGCCGAGCAACCCCTCCAAGAAACGCACGGCCACCGGTCCAAGCTGAGCGAACCGCCGGCGCAGGGTCTCGCGTCGCTGCTTGAGATCCCGAGGCGGAAGGTGTTCCGCCCGGCGGCTCTGGCGATGTCTTTCGGTCGGCCCAAACCGATGGTGGCGGGCCAAGGCTTCCATCCGCGGGCTGTAGACGGTCACTTCCTCGTCGGTGATCCTTAGCGGCAGCACCTGCCCAATGTACTGCCAGGGTACCGAGTAGCGATTCTGGCCGTAGGCCACGAATCCTTCGGCGTCCACCGTGCGATATACGACTTCGGCCACCTCGTAAGGCCGCTCGGGTAGCGCAATTAGGTGCGGGACTTCTTCGGCGTGCATGTCGATCGGCCGCCGCCGTGTCTGCCGATGCACACGGACGTCAGCCACCTCCGCCAGCCACCAGTCGGTCACTTCGTTGAGGTGTTCTAACGAGCGGAACTCGCGGCCGCTGAGCAAGTTCGTTTCGACGTAATAGAACGGCCGTTCCACTTTGCCTTTGGTTTGAGGCCGGCGACGCCGACAGGCCACCGGCCGGAAGCCGTAGTGCGTGGCGAAGGCCAGGAAGCGAGTGTTGTAGATCGGTTCCTCGTCTTCGTAGCGGGCCACCACGACCTTCATGTTATCGTAAAGACATGTGGCTGCCACGCCGCCCAGGTGTTCGAAGGCCCGCAGGTGCTCGCGGACCGTGGTCGCCATGTCGGCGGAGGCCGTGAATCGCAGGTACTGCCGCCGCGAATATCCCAACACGTAACTGAACAAGTTCACCTTGCGGCGACCTTCCTGAGTGAAGTCCAGCGTGTAGACGGCGTAGTCCATCTGACCCTGAAGCCCGGGACCCGTTTCGAAACGTTCTACCGGCGGCCGGCCAAACTGGGGTCGCAGTTGCTTGACCCGCTGGCGAAGAATCGTATAGCTGCCCCGATAACCTCTGCGGCGGATTTCTTCCAGGAGCCGGACTACGCTGATCTCGGGATACCGCGCCAAGTAGTCGCGGAGGACCGGTTCGTAAAGATCGACCAGGCTTCCTCGCGTCCGGCGCGGTGCGGGCAGATCCGTCGTGCTACCCGTCGTCCGCTGCTGTTGATGCTCGGCGACTATCCGGCTGACGGTCTTGCGCGAGAGGTGGAGGTCTCTCGCAATCCGACGCATCGACTGGCTGCCGTACCATCGGCGCAGGACTTCGCTCCGCGTTTGGGCATTCATGGGAGGTGGATCTCCTTGACGAAGTCTTCGGTTAGTTCGGCCACCATCCGGGCCTCGGCCGCCAAACGGACGAACGCCGGCTCCAGCACGCTCCGGTCGCACATCGCCAAATCACCTCGACCCTGGTGCCGCAGCCAGTTCGCCATTCGGGCCAGTTGGTCCAGCAGCATCGCCAACTGGCGGCTGACCCGGTTGCCCGCCGTGCTCAAACGCGGATCCCAGCCGCGAACCTCTCCGGCCTGGGACTCCCGCAACGCGGCCCGAGGCTTCTCCAGCACAAAGGCGGCTTTCTCCCGCGTTCCGGAGGCCAACAGCAAGTCCACCACGCCCCGCAATTCGGCCGCCGTGAGCGAATCTCTCCGTCCGGTCTCCAAGACCTCTTGCTGGTTGCCCGCGGGCAACCGCGTCAACTGCCGCGCCATCGTCGGCGAAAGCAGCCCCAACCGCAGGTCCTCTTGGGCTGCCGGGCACAACTTCTCCATCATCGCCAATCGTCGACAGACCCAACTCTTGTGACGCCCCAAGAGCAGCGCCACTTCGACCTGCGAGAGCCCGTCTTCGCGCACCAACGCCTGCACCAGCCACGCCTCTTCCAGTTCGCCAAGGTGCCGTCCTATGCGGTTCAGCCCGTACATGGCCGCCTTGGCGCCCCGCTCGTCCGCCTCGATCCGCCGCGCCGAGAGGCTGGAAAATCCCTGCAAGCCCCGAGCTGCCCGTAACCGCTTGAAGCCGTCGATCAGCACCGGAACTTCTTCCCGCAGGCAGACCACCAGCGGGGAGATCTGCCCGTAGCGACGGAGGCTGCGGGCCATCGTCTCCTCGGCTTCCAGTACCGAGAGGCGGTAACGAGCGTAACGCTCGTCGATCTCCTCCAAAGGCAAGGCCCGGAATTCTTCCGCCGTCCAATCCGACACGACGCACCTCCACGAGAGAAAATCGCCTCTTCTCGCTCCTCTTCTGGAACCCGTACTTCTCCCCGCTCGGGCTGGCGGACGTGGAGTTTAGTGACCGTGTCGAGGAGGTCTCAATATGCGACGCCTAAGAAAACCTGTCAGGCGGGCCGCGGAACCTGGCCCAGCGATCCTCGGATGGAAGGGAGCAAGAACGCCGTCGCCATCGGGCTTCACGCTCGTGGACGCGTCGTAAAGCCTTTTGGCACAACGAGGAACAGAACTTCTGCAAGGGCGAGCGGCGGCTGGCCCCGAACCGCTCGTAGCAACCCGGCCGGGAACAGGGAATTCTTTCGGAATCCTCCGCCTCCTGATGGCCCTCGCCGACCGCAGGCAGCCGGTTGGCCTCCGTGTGCCGCTGACGCTGACGCTCTCGGTAACGACTCGCTTGCCGGCGGCGGCACTCCTTCCCCCGCTCGCTCGCCCGATACCGGCGGGCCGCTCGCCACCGCGACCAACGTCGCGCCGCTTGTCGGCAGTCCTGGCTACAGTATCGCGAGAGAGGATGAAGGGGAGAAAACCACTTCTCGCACCCCTTCAAAAGGCAGATCCGAGATCGGCCGACCACCGGTCCCCGGCGGTGCCCGCCCGGGACTTGCCGTCGCGCTGAAGAACCATCATGCTGAACCAAGACCAAGGGAGTTGCTGCTCCCGAAGGTCCAGTCCCGGGGTGGAGCTATTCACTCCGCTCCGGGACGCCCTTCTCTGCTCATCCCCACCGGCCACCCTCTTGCTCCAGCTTAATCACCCCACCCTCTTCTCTCCACCCATTCTCCCGCCACCAACCCCACCCGGCACCCGCCCACCGCGATCCACCAGCGCGCCCCCCGGCACCCGAACTCCGTGAAACTGGCCCCCAGTTAAGCCGCTGCTAACAGGTAAGATGGTGTTCGGTGACGGGGATCATCTTCACCAGGTTGAGGTCGTCCGGCGCGGGCAAGGAAGAGTCATCCACCCAGGTCCATCCGCGCGGCGTAATCGGCCGGGCCTCGCCCGCGAACATCATCCGGTACGTCAGATGCGTTCCGATCTCTCCGATTGGA
>DQVB01000758.1 GCA_015661985.1 Planctomycetota bacterium
AGCGGTTCTCTGTGGTGCCGCTGTTCAACGAGCCACACAGGCAGAAAGGCCGACTGGTGGCCCTGTCCGGCACGGCCCGGCATGTCGCCTCGGTGCCCATCACCGATCCCCGCGTGGCACGACTCGTGGGCGCTGATCGCTACTATGAAATCGCCCTGTTCACCGAAGATTCGCAGCGCAATCCGCTCTTCTTCTGCGTGCGCCGGCTGCCCGCAGGCATGCCTATGGGCGAAGGGCCGCGGTACGGCGAAACGATTACCGTGGCCGGCTTTTTCTTCAAGACGTGGGCTTATCGAGCTCGCCTGGCTGACCCCGATTCCCGGGCTCCCCGGTGGCAGCTGGCCCCGCTGTTGGTGGGCCGCGCGCCGCTTTGGCACCGACCGGCCGAAAGCAGCACCCCGCCCTGGCTCGGACCCGTCGCCGGTGCCCTGTTTGCTGTTGGCCTGGTGGCCATTTGGGTGATCCTCTGGCGACTCGGCGCTTCAGACCGGCGGTTCCGCCGCGAGGTGCTGGCCAAACACGCCTCCCCTGAAGGACCGCCCGCCCTGGACGAACTGGACGACGAGGGCAACAAGGCTCGCAGCCCCAAGGATTGACGCCGCCGATGGCTGCGCTGCTCCGTTTCACGCCCCGATCTGAGATGAGCCAACGGGACCCGCCGGTGCCATTGGGTGCGGAGGCTCGGAGCCGAGCCACGCACCCCCCCACACAAGGCCTCCGCGCAGTGCAGCCCCACCCGACGGTAACGCAATGCAAGACGGACCAGGAATCAAGGCCTCCGCGCACTGTAGCCCCGCCTCTCCGAGGCGGGGGCCCGCGCACCGGCCCCCACAAGGCCTCCGCCCTGTGTTGCCCATGATGATCTTTGGCCCTACAGTAAACGTTTGGCTGGCGGTAGCAGGGGAGGCGGGTTGGCCATAGCAGTCGCCGCTGTCGCTCCATGGACTTGAGGAGTCGTGTGGTTCAATAAGGAGTGGGATCATGGCACGCGCAACTTATCCGGGGAAGTGTCAATTTTGCCAAGGGGAGTTCCCCAAAGGCCGAATGACGCGGCATCTGAGGGCCTGTGAAAAGCGCAAAGCGGCGTTGGAGAAGTCAGAGAAGAAGGGGCGAAAGAAACAGGCCATTTTTCATCTGGTCGTCGAAGGACGTGACCGACCCATGTACTGGCTCCACGTAGAAACACGGGCCGGCTCGACGTTTGGCGACTTGGACCTTTTCCTGCGCGACATTTGGCTGGAGTGCTGTGGCCACTTGAGCAACTTCACATTCCGGGAGGAGGACTTCGACGAAGATGACTTTGACAACTTCGAGGGCTCAAGCCCATTCGGCCCGCCCGGGTCGAAGGTCACGGCCAAGAAGCTGGCCGACCGCGTCAAACCGGGAGACGTGTTTTTCTACGAGTACGATTTCGGTTCCACCACAGCGCTGAAGCTCAAGGTGGTGGGCCATCGGGAAGGAGTCATGAAGAAGGGCGACGTCCAGGTTTTGGCCCGCAACTTGCCGCCGGAAATTGCGTGCGATTGCGGCAAACCGGCGGTGCTGGTGTGTACCGAATGCATGTGGGATGAGGCGGGGTGGCTCTGCAAGAGCTGTGCGAAGAACCACGAATGCGGGGACGACATCCTCCTGCCCGTGGTCAATTCGCCTCGAGTGGGAGTATGCGGGTACACGGGTTGATGGTCGGCCCGCCGGAGGAGACAGCCGTGGGGAGAAAACGAGCGCCCGCCGTTTGGGTCGCCCTGGCAGCCCTTGTGCTTGTGGCCCTCGGCGCGGCCAGCTTTGGGCAACCGCCTGTGGCGCGGGCCCCGTCGGTCGGGGCGGGTTGGGCCGAAGAGATCCGGGCGGGCTACGACCAGTGGCTTCGGCACGGCACGCTCCGCCAATTGCCCATCGGCCTGTTCGATTCCGGCACCGGTGGCATGACCGTGCTGGAACAGATCCTCACCCTGGACGCCTACCACAACGGCACGACGCGGCCCGGGAGTGACGGCCGGCCCGATTTTGCGGGCGAGTCCTTTGTTTTCCTGGCTGACCAGGCCAACATGCCCTACGGCAACTACCCGGCGGAGGGAAAAACCGAACTGCTGAAGCGCTTGATTCTGGCCGATGCCCGCTTCCTGATGACCGCAGGGGCGCACAAGGCCGGGCGCGACGGTCCGGCGCGACGCAAGTTGCCGGCCAAAGCGGTGGTGATCGCTTGCAATACGGCCACCGCGTACGGCAAAGAGGCCATTGCCGCGTTGATCCAGCGCGCGGGGGTCGACGTCCAGCTGACCGGCGTGATCGACGCTGGCGCTCGCGATGCTGTGAGCCTGCTGGCTGAAAATGGAGGTGGAACGGTCGGCGTGTTCGCCACTTGCGGCACGGTGCTTTCGGAAGCCTATCCGGCCGCCATCAGGCATTGGGCTTCCACCGCGGGGATCGGCGGTCGTGTGGCCGTTGTGCAGCAGGGCGCCTTGGGGTTGGCCGGGGCCATTGACGGCCGCGGCGAGTATGTTGACCAGTGCTGTAAACATCTTGGGATTGCGTAACTGCTTGATAGTTTGTATGTTCCGGCCATCGTTGGGGGGCAGCGGTTGGAACGGATTCTGCGGATGGAGGAGTACGACATGGACGGTCCTTGCCCGGAGGTTTTGGCACGGATGCCTTTGGCCGA
>DQVB01000600.1 GCA_015661985.1 Planctomycetota bacterium
CGCTTCCCACCGCAGCAAAGCCCGGCTATGATGCGGGCGCCGTCCGGACATCGCCACGTCCAGAGGCTGGAGCCGACGGCGCCCGTCCTGGCCGATCCCGACGGCCCCTCGCCCTTTTCCGTCGCCACCGGCGGGTTGCCCATTTCGTCGCCATGGGCTAAATGGGGGTTCGTCGGCCGTGCCTGACGGCCACGGCGAGCCGGACGGGCCGTGCCGCGGAGCCTGGATTTCCCCCAACCAGCAAAGTGCACGACGATGACGAAACTGAAGCGGATCCTGGTCACCGGAGGGGCCGGCTTCCTGGGCTCGCACCTCTGTGAACGACTCGTGGCCCAGGGCCACGACGTGATTTGTCTGGATAACTTCTTCACCAGCCAGAAATCGAACGTAGCCCACCTGCTGGGTAAACCGAACTTCGAACTCATCCGCCATGACATCACCTTGCCCATCTGGCTGGAAGTGGACGAAATTTACAACCTCGCTTGCCCCGCCGCGCCGGGACACTACCAATACAACCCCATCAAGACTATGAAGACGTCCGTGACCGGTTCGATCAACGTGTTGGGCATGGCCAAACGGTGTCGAGCCAAGGTGCTCCAAGCCTCGACCAGCGAAGTGTACGGAGACCCCGAGGTTCACCCTCAACCGGAGTCCTATCGGGGGGCGGTCAATCCGATTGGCCCGCGCGCCTGCTACGACGAAGGCAAACGCGCAGCCGAGACGCTGTTCATGGATTACCACCGCACCAACAGGGTCAACGTACGGATCGTGCGGATCTTCAATACCTACGGACCTCGCATGCACCCCTTTGACGGACGGGTGATCTCGAATTTCATCCGCCAGGCGCTCGAGGGGGAACCGATCACGATCTTCGGCGACGGCAATCAAACCCGTTCCTTCTGCTACCGTGATGATATGGTGGACGGACTGATCCGCATGATGGAAGGCCCGGATGATTTCGTCGGCCCGGTGAACCTGGGCAACCCAGACGAATGCGCCATCCGCCGGCTGGCCGAACTGATCATCGAACTGACCGGGTCCCGCTCGGAGATCGTCTACAAGTCGCAACCCGAAGACGACCCGCGGCGGCGCCAGCCCGATATCACCTTGGCCCGCACCCGCCTGGGCTGGCAGCCGACCGTCCCGTTGCGCGAAGGGCTGGAGAAGACGATCCAGTGGTTCCGGACCATCGAACTGAGCCATTACCGTCCACCCACGCCGCGCTACTGAGAGCGCGTTTCAAAACCTGGCCCAAGCGCTGTGCGCGGGCATCCTGACCCCGCACATCGCCTGACCGCACGTCTCCAGTGCCCTGCCGGACGGAGGTCTTGAAGCAGCCTCGAAGGGACCGTGCGCCGGTTGTGCGACAGACGGCCCGCGGAAAACGCCAAATACGTACCGCGAAAGCGCGAAATAGGCACGAAGTCCGATATTCAAATGCTGACGCGCGGTCTGATCGACTACATCGAAGAAGCGTACGGGCGCGACCGGCCGGGCGTGGCCTCGGCGTTCCAGGTCGTATCGGCCCTGATGCATTGAACCTGTACTGGGGCGACTTCGCCTACTACGTGAAGCCGGGCGAGGTAGGCACATGGAGCTCGACTTCCATTACGATGGTCGACCCGCAGTCATGGTACTACTTGCGTACGGGCCGCGGCGAATTCCTGCAGCAGCTCGATCGCTACGTGTACGAAGGGATTGGCCCGCAAGGCGCGGGCCGGTGCGTGTTCATGGGCTACGACGCCCAGCGCGGGCGCTGCCATGCCCTCACGTGCGGCGCCAGCGGCTGTCTGGATGGCCCGCTCTCGCCAGCGCGGCTCTCCATCGACGATTACCACGCCGGCCGACACGAGCGGACCTGGTCGCCCGACGGGCGGTTTCATGACATGTTGGCGGGATTCCACACACAGCGGATTCGCCTGCTGAACTTCGCCCAACAAATGCTGCGCACACTGCCTGTCCGAGGCTGTGCGTTTACCTGCGGGGAAAGCGGCAAACTGTACGTCGTCCAGGGCAGTCGAGCGGAGAAGCTGCTGGTCCTGAGCCCCGGACCGGACGGGCAGGTGCTCAAAGCGATTGCCCCGCAACGCGAGGTGAGCCTCAACGGCCTGGGCACGTCACCGGCCGTGGATGAAAGGCACGGGCGGCTCTATGGCACCACGTGATCATCCGCGGCTTGGCCAACGTGCTGGCCGACGGCAACATCCTGCGACTGGCCCATCCATTTCTCAGGGCCGGCGTGCTGGAAACGGAGCCTTCTTCTCAAACCGATGTACAACAGACGGACGGACCGATGTCGATGGCGCGCCCAGTGGGTGGGGCGTCCTCTCCAGCGGTAGGAAAAAACCTTACTGGCTGCTCGCCTACGATGGCAACCAGCGCGTCTATTCTCCAGGGTTTTGTTTGAGCGAGCCAGTCTGGCCCGGCGGGAAAGTCCCTGCCGGCCTGCCGCGAGACTGTGCAGGTGGCATGTAGCCTGTTGTGGCGGGCGCGGTTTCACCTGACGATAACCCGAGGCGTCGGGGAGCGGCGCAACTTGTTGCCCGGCTTACACTTCCGGTAATATGACCAGTTTCGAGCCGGAGAAGCTTGTCCGGGGGCGGTCAAGGACCGAACAGTGGAGGCCGAACTGCC
>DQVB01000140.1 GCA_015661985.1 Planctomycetota bacterium
TACGCTCGAACGGCTTTCATCACACTGGGACAGGCCAAAATCGAAAAAGAGATTTTGGGGGCGACGCCGTCGTGGAAGAACGGGTTGGAGGCGTTGCAGCAGTTCATCGACCAGCACCGCGACGAGCCGTATTTTCCCGAGCTCCGGGACACGCTGACGAAGTACGCGAAAGCCATTGCCCTGGGAGCGCTCAAGACGGCGGCGGCCACGAAAAGGCGCGACCTGTTGCAAGTCTCGGACAACGCCGTGCTGATCTTCGATCGCTACGCGCCCACCGATCCGCCGCCCACTGAGGTGCATGCCCAGATCCGGGCCGAGCGCGAACGGGCGGAAGCAACGATCCTGAAATGGGAAACGCTTCAAGCCGCTTTGAAGGACATGAAAGCGGCCCTCGAAGCCAAACGGCCGCTTGATGCGCTCGTTGCGCGGCGCCAGCTCTTGTCTCGGTATCCGGATCTGGTGTCCGACCGGCAAGTCGTGCAATTCCTGCAGCAGACGCTCGATACCGCGCGCGATCTCGTGAAGAAAGACGATCTCAACCAAGCAACTCAAACGGACGAACGCCCGGAAGCGGTCGCGCCGGCTTTGACCTTGGCCACGCAAACCCGCGCACTGAGCACTGACAGGTCAGACGGTCAAACCGTCTTTGTTTTGGCCAAAGGGTGCTTATTCGGCGTGGACCGCGTGACGGGCACCCCTGTCTGGCGGCGCGTGATTGGGGTGGATTCGCCTTTCTTCCCCGTCAAAACCCAGACATCGCAAGCGGCGGCATTACTCGCCTATGACACACGCTTTGGCGAGCTGATTCTCGTGGAGCGTCGAACGGGCAAGTTGCTGTGGCGCCAGGCCCTGGGCGAAGCAGCCGTCGGTCCGCCCGTGATCGTGGAAGGCCAGGTCTATCAGGCCGCCCGCGGGGGACACGTCTACAAGCTGGAGCTCGAAACGGGCCGGATCGCGGCCAGGCTGACCTTCTCGCAAGATGTCCACGGTCCGCCGGTGCTGGTCGGATCCACGCATCTGATCCTTGCCGGGGACGAAGCGCTGCTCTACAGCGTGTCGCTGCGGCCTTTCGGCTGTCAATCGGTTTCGCTGCTGGGGCACAAGCCCGGTTCGCTGGTGGCCCCGCTGCTGGCCATGGGCTCGTTGATTCTCGTTTCGGAGAATATTTCGGTCGATCGCTGCCTCCTGCGAGTGGTCGACGCGTCGCGTCCGGAGGAGCGGCTGGTGGAAATCGAAAAGGCCCGGGTCACGCTGGACGGTCAGGCTCGCGATGCCGCCGCGCTCCGCGGGAATGTACTTTTTGTCCCGACGACGGGCGAACGGGTCGCGGCGTTCAGTGTGTCGGACGATCCCAACCAACCGCCGCTGACCCTGATTGGCCGCCACACGGTCAAGACACCGCACCCCGGACGGATGTTCCTGACCGCCGGCCCGGACGGCCAGATGTGGATGGCCGGCAGCGCCCTGCGCCGCTTCCAACTGAAAACCAACAGCATTTCGTTGGACCCGAACCTGGTGGCGTCCGGACTAACCACGCAGCCTCTGCAGGCATATGGTCCGTATCTCTTCGTGGCTCGGCGGCGTCCGCACAGCACGGCCATTTGGTTTGTCAAGATCGACCGCGAGGCGCGCCCGACCATGACCAGCCTGTGGCGAACGGTGCTCGGCGCAAGATTGTTGACCGTCACGGCGTCCGGCTCCGACACGCTGTTGTGCCTGACGGAGGAAGGATACCTTTTCCATGTCGGACGGAACGAGCTGACGCAGGGCGGCTTCCGCATTCGCGCGGACGCGCACATCCAGTACCCCGAGGATCTGGCCGAGCCGGTTCGCGCCGTGATCCTGCCTGATGGCCAGATTGCGGTGACTTGCGGCAATCCCGAGCCGGTCCTCTGGTTGATCAACGCCCAGGGGCAGGTGCGGCGGGAGATTCCGCTGGACCAGCCCTTGCAGGCCGATCCGATCGCACTCGGGCGCGGGCTGGTCCTGCCCTTTGCCGGCAAATTGGGTTACCAAGGGACGCAGACGCGTCGTTCACGCGTGGAAGGCTACACGGCCCCGGTCAAAGACCAGGAAAAGGCGCCTCGCTGGGTAGGAGGGGCATCGGTGGGCGACACCGAGATGATCATCGCCGACAGCGAGGGAACGGTTTTGAAAATTCAGTACCGCACTTCACCCCAGCCGCATTTGTTTGCGGCGGCCACGTGGTCGGCCGGGGCTCCGATCGACGTGCCGCCGACGGCGCACCGCGACTGGATCGTCGTGGCGGATTCGGCCCGCCGTCTTCGGTTGTTGCACCGATCGAATTTCGAACCGCTGGGTGAGGTCCATCTGCCGGCCGCGGCGTCCGGCCGCTTGTACGTGGTCGAGGACCGGCTGCTCGTCGAAGCGGGGCACGAGCAACTGTTGTGCTACCAGTTGGGCCGTGAGCTCCAACGGCTGTGGGCTCTGCCGCTGAAAGGAACGGGACTGGCGGATCGTCCGTTGCTCGTCGAAGGCCGGATGGTTTTGGCCGAACGGAGCGGCCGCGTGTGCCAATTGGATCCTCAGACCGGCCAAGTCACCGCCGAAACGATGATCGA
>DQVB01000673.1 GCA_015661985.1 Planctomycetota bacterium
CGGGGGAAACGGGGCGGCCGCCAAGCAAGACGCGGGCGGTCATCTCCGTCCAACTGCCGAGCGGCCGGTCGGCGGCGCAGAACCGGCCGGTCATCAAACAGCTCACCCTCGACATCGCCGATGAGCTCACCGTCAAGCTGAACCCCACCGGCGGCGTTCCGCCTGTAATCAGCGGCATGGAGATCCAACAGCTCGGCAAGGAACAGCCGCGCGAATAACGAGCTGTGACGATTCGCGCACCCGCCCGGACTGCTCGCCGTCCTCGATCCCAGCGGCCGACTGTCCCGGTCACACGGAATCGACTGCCTGCGGGCTACCAACGGCGCGACGCCGATCACGGACCGCAGACACTGGTTCGCCGAACTGCCAGGCAAGGGATCCTCTTTGGATCCGCGCTGGAATCGCGGATGTCTCCGATCTCCGTGAGGCTGCCCGTATTCTCCAAGATTCTCAGCCTCTCACCTTCGATTGGTCCTCGGTGCGCGAAGAGCCTCCACGACATCGCTCCGCGTGTGAGCCACTGGCTGGGCAGCCGCCTTCGGATCGGGCGCCACATTGCTTGTCGCTCCGGGGCGAGCATACCAGAAGGTGGTCGGCGCATAATTCATACGCGTGTTACGCCAGTGCCACAATTCCATGTCGAACTTGATGCTCTTCCGAAAAGGCATCGCATCCAGGACGCGGTACCGGCTGTTGACGGAGAACCCGCCCGCCAGGTTTCCGTCACCGCAAGGCTGGGCATGAAACGGCGCCTGAAAGAACTCCGGCCGGCACCAGGCGTATCCGAAATAGTCTTCCGTGCCGGTGCCAATGTGCGACGGGAAGGATTCCCCGTCGATGTAGATCTTCTCGTCCCCTTCGCCCCACCAGGCGTTCGTGCCGTTGAAGAGCACCAGCGTGGTGCCCACGACCTGTCCCTGGCCTTGAATCTCGACGAAGTTCACGTCAAACGCCCCCCGACCGGTTTGGTCCTTGTCCGGCCCGGTGTCGATCCTCGTATACTGCCGCCAAGACGCGTGGAAATGAAGACTTCGGTCATCCCAATCCAGCGGCGAGATGTCCACAGCGGCTTGCGCGCGAACCGGATGCTGGCCGAGATTCAAGAGACGCACCTGATAGGAACTCTCGAACGGCATCACCCAATAGCAATGCATCCGGCCGTTTTCCTCCACTTCCGTGAACCAGCTCCGGTACGGGCATAACCGATACCCCGTCCCGAAAAAGTCACCGACGGGACACCACACGGTTTGCTCACCGTCGAACGAAATTGCCAACACCGTAGACCGCAGGGCTTGAGCCGGATCGTCAGCCGTCACGCGAAGAGCGATATGTCGCAGGGCTCCGGAGCCTTCCCCTCGAGCGAGCACAACGGGTGTCGCCCCGGTCCGGATCTCCGCGTCGAACTTCACGGACCGGAGTCCCGGAACCGCGGCAGGCCCTGAAGTCATCAAGCGCAGGCCGACGCGCTGGATGAGCGACTTCAAAGCCCCCAGTTGCTCCGTGTGAAAGCTTACCACCTCCGTGCCCGGACGGTAGGTCCGATAATTGATCTGGTAGTAGAGCGCTTCGCCCCGCTTGGCGCCGAAGTCCACGACCTTGTCACTTTCGTAGGTAATCTTGCAGTGCTTCTGATAGGGGATGGGAAGATACAAGTTGTGGCCTCGGCGTTCATAAGGCGTCTGGGGCGAAACGGAGTTGCTCAGCGGAGGCCCCACCAATTTGCCGCCGCTTACAAGATCGGCGATCGGTCCTTCGATCGCCGGGACCGGTTGGCCGTCCAAATAGACGCGCAGCGTTCCGTTGCTGAAAGGCTGCAACCGCCCCTTCTCACGCGGGCCGTGCCAGGTCCCCCAGAAGCGCACCACGGCGCCCGGCCCTTCGGCGTCAAACAGCACATATTCGCGCCGCCCCGCGTTCTGTTCCACACGAACAAACTGGCTCCGGTCCCAGTTCGCAAACCAGCCCTCCTTGTCCGGGGCAACCGTGTCGCGGTCGTAGCTGCTGAACTGCCGACACACGTAGAAAGGATCCGGGAACCGGGCCAGCCGTTCACGGGACACCATCTCGCTGAGTAGCGATTCCAGGCTCACGGGCTCTGAAGCACGCGCCGGCAGGATCACGAGGACCAGAACGGCAACAAAACTCCCCGCGGAAACCCGCCCTCGAAGCGACGCGGTAAGGCTTCTCATGGCAAACATCTCCCTCGATGCTCCCTCGATGCTTCCCGTTGCGATGGGTCTAACAGTTCCAGAGCTGCGCTGGGTCGCAGCCCCACCTGACAGAGGCTCTTCGAAGCCCATGGTTTCCCATTGTGACCGCGGCCGCCGGTCTTTGCAAGCCACCCTTCAGGAATGTCGCATCCCGGGCAAAGAACGGCGACTACAGCATGGTGCGTTTTCATGCCTATGCAAGGACCGAGCAAGCGAGCTTCGGTCGGTTCCTCAAGGGGCGTCCGATCGGGCTGGGCATCCGACGTAAGCCTTCCCGGGTCGGCGGCACTCCCAGGGTCGGACA
>DQVB01000247.1 GCA_015661985.1 Planctomycetota bacterium
CAATGTCGTCTCATGCGCATCTTCCTGCCGCAGCTGCCGGAAACGGGGTGCACACAACAACCAGGTACCTATCGCGACGCCCTACGGTACGGCGGCAAACTGCCCAGCCATGTCCCCGAGTGGCTGATAGCGCAGGGCGCCGCCACCCTCCCAACCGCTCCCCTCGCGGCCCACCTGGGACCGGCTGATGGATTCCAGTTTACCTGGCATCCCTTCGGTCGTCCCGGGGCAGGCCGCCCCAATACCGGAGCACCGTCCGAAACAAGGAACGGTTTGTAGCGGCTGGGGGAATTAGGCCGAAGTTCGGCATGGTTCCTCCTCGCCTCTCTCAGCCTCCCGGAAAGCGCCCCTTTCGCTCGCGATAGCACGCGCAAGTTCCGGTGAGTACTTCGTTTAACGGCAAGCCGAAGGCGCCCGTTCCGCCTGGAGACGGGGCCACAAACGATCACCACGAACTTTCCCTTTGCCCAGTGGCCGGCGACCTTTGCCGGGGACGAGCCCCTGACCGGGAGCCCTGCTGGATCGGTTGACACGCCCGGTGCACACTGTAGAAATCAAGGGCGATGGCTACCGCTTGAAGGCCGACCCGAAGGCGAAGGGCATGACACGACCAAGCGGTCAGGCAGCCAAATCAGGTGGACTGTGAAAGGGCCAGGCGGAGACCGAGCCGGCAGGCAGGCGCAGCGCAGGCCAAGCCGCCACTCGAGCTGCCCACGGAAACGTAGCCGACGGCGGCTGATCAAGGAAGAGGACTGTGCCCCCAGCCTGCGGGGGCTTTTTCCACCTCCACACGAAACCCGTTTGGTGCGTGCCCTGTTCCCCAATTCGACGCTCGTCACCATGGCGGCAACGATCTTTTGTCCACATCGTCCATGGCGTAGTCTGTTGCCGTGCGATTGGCAGCTCGCGAGCGAAGTTCTGCCGTTGGGCCGGTTTTCAACGAGGAACCTGGTCATGAGAACCAAGCTGTTGGTGGTTCTTGCCATCCTTGTGGTCCAGGTGACGGTATCGAGGGCAGCTCAGAGCGCGGAGCTGCCCAACTTCGTGATCATCGTGGCCGACGACATGGGGTTCTCCGATCCGGGATGGTACGGCGGGGAAATCGAGACGCCTAACCTGAACCGGCTGGCCGAAGGCGGGTTGCGTTTCACCCAGTTTTACAACACGGCCCGCTGCTGGCCGACGAGGGCCTGCATCCTTACCGGATACTACGCCCAGCAGGTGCGCATGGACCCGCCTCGGGGACGGCTACCCCGATGGGCTCGTGTCCTGCCGCACTACCTCAAGCCCCTGGGTTACCGCTGCTACCACAGCGGAAAATGGCATCTACACGGGGCGCCCCGCACGGTCGAGGACGGGGGCTTCGACCGCTCCTACCGCGTGGACGACCAGGACCGGTTCTTTTCGCCCCAGCGCACTTGGCTGGACGACCGGCGCCTTCCGCCGGTCGAAGAAGGATCGGGCTACTACGCCACGACCGCCATCGCCGACCATGCGGTGCAGTTCCTCCAGCAGCATTTCCGAGAACGCGGCAACCAGCCCTTCTTCCTCTATCTGGCGTTCACCTCACCGCATTTCCCCCTCCACGCCCTCCAGGGGGATATCGACAAATACCGCGACCGATACCGCGCAGGCTGGGACGCGATCCGGCGGCAGCGTTACCAGCGATTGCGCAACATGGGGATTGTCCATTGCGCCCTGTCGGAACGGGAGCCGGAAACGGTCCCGCACTGGAATTTCCCGCCCCAGCGGCTTCTGCGGGAGATCGGGCCCGGCGAAGCACCCCGCGCGGTGGCCTGGGCGGAACTGTCCGAGCAGCAGCAGGAATTCCAGGCCACGAAGATGGCCATCCACGCGGCCATGGTCGACCGGATGGACCAGGAAATCGGGCGCGTGCTCGGGCAATTGGAGGCTGGCCGAGCGATAGAGAACACGGTCATCTTCTTTTTGTCGGATAACGGGGCCAGCGCCGAACAGATCATCCGGGGCGACATGCACGACCCAGCGGCGCCCCCAGGCTCTGCGCGATCGTACCTTTGCCTCGGGCCCGGCTGGTCCACGGCGGCGAACACACCGTTCCGCCGCCACAAGTCCTGGGTCCACGAAGGGGGGATCTCCACGCCCCTGATCGTCCATTGGCCGCGCGGGATCACTGCAGGCGGCCGCTTGCGGCACGCCGTAGGCCATTGTATCGACTTCGTTCCCACCCTGCTGGAGCTGGCCGGAGCGAAGCCGTCCGAGACTTGGAACGGCGCAGCCGTACCTCCTCTGCCGGGCCGCAGTCTGGTACCTGCTTTTGCCGAGGACCGATCGATCCAGCGCGATTTCGTCTATTTCCACCACGGCGGCAATCGCGCCCTCCGCACAGGCGACTGGAAACTCGTCGCCGGCCGCGAGGCCGCCACATGGGAATTGCACGACCTGGCCAGCGATCGCTGCGAGTCGGTCGACCTGGCCGCTGAACAGCCCGATCGCGTCCGCCGAATGGCCGACCTCTGGAAGCGGCTCGACCAGCAGTTCCGGCGGGTGGCCGGATCGCCGTAAAGGTCTCGGCCCCAGCAACCGACTCCTTGCTGGTATCCGCTGGCGGCCTGATTCGATAGACGTACCCGGCTGTTCAGCCGCAAGCCGAAGGCGCGCCGGCCCCGAGAGCCCACGCGGTCATGATAGTGATGGTAAACCCGCTCGCAAATGCTGCGGACTGAGGGAATAACGAAGAAGGAAGCAAAAAGGGACGGCGTCTTCTGCGTCGGCCCATCCTATCGGACGGAGACCGCACGGGGCGGAAAAAGGCTCCCGACGCCTTTGCCGGCGAGTTGCTTGCGGCCGAGCTGCCCTCGGCGGTATGCTGGGGAAACGTCGTGGCGGGTGACGCTCTATGGCGGTGCGGAAACCCGCCGCGCGACACGAGAACACCCAAAGGGCACAGCGCGTTGGAGCCTGATGATGAAGCAGATACTCTTTGCCCTCTCGGCGGCCTGCCTGCTCGCCTGCCCCACCCGGGCCGCGGAACCTGCCCAGCAGCAACTCCCGGCCAAGGAACGGTTCCACCTGTTCTTGCTGGTCGGCCAGTCGAATATGGCCGGGCGAGGAACCATCGAGGAGCAGGATCGGCAACCGCATCCACGAGTGCTCATGCTGGACCAAGACGGCCGCTGGGTCCCGGCCGTCGATCCCCTGCACTTCGACAAACCCCGTGTGGTCGGCGTCGGCCCGGGACGGACCTTCGGCATCCAGATCGCCAACGCCAATCCGGACATCACCGTCGGGCTCATCCCGTGTGCGGCCGGAGGCTCTCCCATTGCCAGTTGGGAGCCGGGGGGATACCACGACCAAACGAAGAGCCATCCCTACGATGACGCCATCCGGCGGGCTCGAATTGCGTTGAAGTCAGGGACCCTGAAGGCGATCCTCTGGCATCAGGGCGAATCGGATTCGCAGCCGGGCAAGGCCGAGGTGTACGAAGCGAAACTCCACGCCCTGATCGCTCGATTTCGACGCGACCTGAACGCCCCACAGGTTCCTTTCATCGCTGGCCAAATGGGGCAATTCCCCGAACGGCCATGGAGTGACGCAAAGAAGCTCGTGGATCGAGCCCACCGCACGCTCCCGGAGAAGGTACCCCACACGGCCTTCGTCAACTCCGACGGACTGACACACCGGGGGGATCAGGTCCACTTCAACGCGGCGTCCTATCGGCAGTTGGGGCAGCGGTACGCAGAGGCCTATCAGGCGCTGGTCGCCAGCGGGCCGTGAGAACCAAAACACACCGGGCCGACCGCGCCCGGGATCAAGCCCGGGATCACACAGGAACGGCAGACGGGCGGGCAGCGGTTCACTTTCAGCGTGCCCGAATTGCCCGGCATTGGGTTCGACGCACGCATAAGAAGGTGCCGGCAGTGGCGCCGGGATCGGTGCCGTCAAGTTTGTCGCGTGGCGTCAGGGAGTGGCGCGATTTGCACCGAGAACGGGGGGTGAGTACCGGCTCGGTGCATTTTGATCCCTTTCCGTCGGGCAGCGCCACTGACGGTGAAGAAGTCGCCGTAACCGGTTCGCAGCAAACCACTTGTGGCAGGCCGGCAATTTGGGAAGTCTGTATTCACGAAAACGTCACAAGGTGCGTCACAGTAACGAGTTACATCACTAATGCGTTGCCA